>JBAXMO010000001.1:0-44387 GCA_037134255.1 Actinomycetes bacterium
ACCGTGCAGAAGTCGGGCGCCCTCGGCGTTCGCATTCAGTGCTCCGGTCGTCTCGGTGGTGCCGAAATGTCACGCCGTGAGTCCTACCGTGAGGGTCGCGTGCCACTGCACACCCTGCGGGCTGACATCGACTACGGCTTCCGTGAGGCTCGTACCTCGACCGGCCGTGTTGGTGTGAAGGTCTGGATCTACAAGGGCGACATTTTGCCCTATTCGATCAGCAACGAAGCCAAGATTGTTCGCGAAGCCGCTTTGGCCGCTGGCGACTCCGTGGCCACCGATGCTCCTACGCCCAGCGTGGTTCGTGCCGGTTCGGGCCGCCGCCGCGTGTCGGCTACCGCTGAAGTCAACCCCGCCGCTGACGCCAGCGCCGGTGTCGCTCCAGCCGACTTGTTGGCCGCTTCTGACGAGGTCGAGAAGCGGATTTCTCAGGAAGAAGAGATTGAGCGTCGTACCGCTGGCGGTGCCGCTGAGACTCCTCACTTCCGTAAGGAGGTCGACTGATTATGTTGATGCCTCGTAAGGTCAAGCACCGTAAGCAACAGCGCGGTCGTATGACTGGTATGGCCAAGGGTGGAACCGAACTCAACTTCGGTGACTTTGGTATCCAGGCACTCGAAGCCGGTTGGATTACTGCTCGTCAGATTGAGTCGGCTCGTATTGCCATGACCCGCCACGTCAAGCGTGGTGGTCGTGTGTGGATCCGCGTCTTCCCTGACAAGCCCGTAACGCAAAAGCCCGCCGAAACTCGTATGGGTTCCGGAAAGGGCAACCCCGAATTCTGGGTTGCCGTAGTGAAGCCCGGTCGCGTGATGTTCGAACTCGGCGGTGTGGAAGAGCCTTTGGCTCGTGCCGCCATGGAGCGCGCCATCCAGAAGCTGCCGATTAAGTGCAAGTTTGTCATTCGTCCTGGGACGCACGGCACACCGGAGGTAACGATCTAATGGCCAAGACCAAAGAACACGTAGCGGAGTTGAAGCTCCTCGGTGACGCCGAATTAGTTCAGCGTCTCGCCGAGTCCCGCAAGGAACTCTTCAACCTCCGTTTTCAGTTGGCTACTGGCCAGCTGGACAACACTGCCCGTATGGGTGCAGTGAAGAAGGACATTGCCCGTCTCGCGACGTTCCTACGTCAGCGCGAGATTGCCTTGGCCGAGGAAGGTAACTAATGACTGAAAACCTGACCAACGAAACGCGTATCAATACGCGCAAGGTTCGTGAAGGCATCGTCGTCTCCGACAAGATGAACTCCACCTTGGTGGTGGCCGTCGAAGAGCGCGTGTCTCACCCTAAGTACAGCAAGACCGTGAAGCGCACCAAGAAGCTCTACGCCCACGACGAAAAGAACGACGCCAAAATTGGTGACCGGGTTCGCGTGGAAGAGACTCGCCCCTTGAGCAAGCTCAAGCGCTGGCGCCTCATCGAGATTTTGGAGCGTGCCAAGTGATTCAGCAAGAATCCCGTCTCAGGGTGGCCGACAACTCCGGTGCGAAAGAGGTGCTTTGCATCCGCGTACTGGGTGGTTCACGCCGCCGCTACGCCTCGATCGGTGACGTCTTTATCGCCACTGTGAAGGACGCAATTCCTGGTGCCAACGTGAAGAAGGGTGATGTAGTTCGCTGCGTCGTCGTTCGCGTCTCCAAGGAAAAGCGTCGTCCCGACGGTTCGTACATCAAGTTTGATGACAACGCCGCCGTGATTATCAACGACCAGCTCCAGCCCCGTGGTACCCGAATCTTCGGGCCCGTTGGCCGTGAGCTCCGTGACAAGAAGTTCATGCGAATCATTTCGCTGGCTCCGGAGGTTTTGTAATGAAGATCCGTAAGGGTGACGACATCGTCGTACTCGCCGGCAAGTTCCGCGGTGAGCGGGCCAAGGTGGAAGAGGCACTGCCCGCTTCAGACCAGGTCATTCTCGACTCGCTGAACACTGTCAAGCGACACACCAAGCAGCAGGGTTCGACGCTGCAGGCTGGAATCATTGACAAGGCCATGCCACTCCACGTGTCCAACATTGCACTGTGGTGTGGTGGACACAAGGGCCCAGCAAAGGTTGGCTTTAAGACCGTCGACGACGTGAAGGTTCGCGTCTGTCGTAAGTGTGGGGAGGCTCTATGAGCACCATGCCGCGCCTGAAGGTGCGCTACAACGAAGAGATTCGCGCTCAGCTCAAGACTGAACTCGAACTCCCGAACATCATGCAGGTTCCACGCCTGTCCAAGATCGTTATCAACGCCGGTGTGGGTCGTGCGACCCAGCAGGCCAGCTTGCTCGAAGGCGCCCAGCGCGACCTCGAGTTGCTGAGCGGTCAGAAGCCAATCGTGACCCGTGCGAAGAAGTCCATCGCGAGCTTCAAGCTCCGCGAAGAGCAGCCCATTGGCGCGAAGGTCACCCTCCGCGGCGACCGGGCCTGGGAGTTCCTCGACCGTTTGATCTCGGTTGCTATTCCTCGTATCCGTGACTTCCGAGGCCTGAGCGCTAAGTCGTTCGACGGCCGCGGTAACTACACGTTCGGTGTCAACGACCAGTTGATCTTCCCCGAACTGGAGTACGACAAGATCGACGCACCACGCGGTTTCGACATCACCATTGTGACGACCGCGATGACCGACGAGCAGGGCCGTGCGTTTTTGAGCGCTTACGGCTTTCCCTTCCGACAGGAGAATCGATAATGGCGAAGAAGTCGCTACGTATTAAGCAGCAGGCCACCCCGAAGTTCGCCGTGCGTGGTTACACGCGCTGTGAGCGCTGTGGTCGCCCACGCTCGGTGTACCGCAAGTTCGGCCTCTGCCGTATTTGCCTCCGCGTCATGGTTCACGCCGGTGAAATTCCCGGTGTGACTAAGGCCAGCTGGTAGAGGGGAGACGAACAATGACAATGACAGACCCCATCGCCGACATGTTGACTCGAATTCGTAACGCGAATTCAGCACAGTTCGACTCGGTGAAGATGCCCGGTTCAAAGCTCAAGATCTCCTTGGCTCAAATCTTGGAGCGCGAGGGCTACATCGGTGGCTTCACGGTCACCACGAATGAGAACAAGCCCGGCACCACGCTCGAAGTTCGACTGAAGTACACGCTCGACCGTCGTCGCACCATCGTTGGACTGAAGCGTGTCTCTACGCCCGGTCTACGCATCTACAGGAAGAGCACCGAAATGCCCAAGGTTCTCGGCGGTGTCGGCGTAGCCGTCGTCTCCACGAGCCGTGGACTTATGACCGATCGAGAGGCACGCAAGCAGAAGCTCGGCGGCGAAGTCCTCTGTTACGTCTGGTAATCGACCGAAGGTATTGAGGAGAAATTTAGATGTCACGAATTGGTCGTAACCCCATCACTGTTCCATCGACCGTCACCATCGCGGTGTCGGGCGATGTCGTGCAGGTCAAGGGACCCAAGGGAACCATGGAGCGCACCTTGCCCGGCGGTATTACCGTTGCGCAAGAGGGCGACGTGTTGACCGTTGAGCGTCTTGACGACGAGCGCGATCACCGCGCTCTTCACGGACTTACCCGTACGTTGATCTCCAACATGGTTGTTGGCGTGACCGACGGTTGGGTCAAGGAACTGGAAATCATCGGCGTTGGTTACCGTGCTGCTGCCAAGGGCGAATCTTCGCTCGAACTGGCACTCGGCTTCAGCCACCCCGTTATCTTCGATGCGCCTGCTGGCGTGACGTTCGAAGTCCCCGCCCCCACCCGCGTCATCATTAAGGGCTCGGACAAGGAAGTCGTCGGCCAGGTTGCCGCATCGATTCGCAAGATTCGTAAGCCCGAGCCCTACAAGGGTAAGGGTGTCCGGTACCTCGGTGAGAAGGTACTGCGCAAGGCTGGAAAGGCGGCGAAATAATGGCTCGCTCAACTCGAGAACTTCGTATTCGTCGACACCGTCGCGTCCGCAAGAACGTCACCGGTACGACCGAGCGCCCACGCGTTGCCGTGTCGCGCACCAACAAGCACATCTCGGCTCAGATCATCGACGACACCGTCGGTCGCACCCTTGCGGCTGCCAGTTCCGTCGAGGCTGCGTTCAAGGACGTCTCCGGTGGCAACATCGATGGCGCTAAGGCCGTTGCCCAGTCACTAGCTGAGCGTGCCAAGGCCGCCGGCGTTACCACGGTGGTCTTTGACCGCGGTGGCTTTACCTACCACGGCCGCGTTGCGGCCTTCGCCGATGCCCTCCGCGAAGGAGGACTGGAGTTCTAATGACTGACCAGCAGCAACCCCAATACGAAGAGCGCACCATCAAGGTGAACCGCGTGGCCAAGGTGGTAAAGGGTGGACGTCGTTTCTCCTTCACCGCACTTATGGTCATCGGTGACGGCAACGGACACGTTGGTCTCGGCTACGGCAAGGCCAAGGAAGCCGGTCTCGCCGTGCAGAAGGGCATCGAAGAAGCTCGTAAGAACATGTTCGAAGTTCCGATTGCCGGTACGACCGTTATTCACCCCGTGCTCGGTGAAGCCGGCGCCGGTCGCGTGCTCTTGAAGCCCGCAGCTCCCGGTACCGGTGTTATCGCCGGTGGTGCTGCCCGCGCCATTCTTGAAATGGCCGGTATCAAGGACGTCATTGCGAAGTCACTCGGTTCGAGTAATGGCATCAACGTGGCTCACGCCACGATCGCCGGCTTGAAGAGCCTTCGCAAGCCCGAAGAGCTCGCCGAACTCCGCGGCAAGGCCATGGACCAAGTTGTTCCTGCCGGAACACTCCGTGCCTACCGTGAACGTCAGCGCGAACAAGACCTCTTTAAGACTGAGGAGAAGTAGCCATGACTGACATCAAGGTCACCCAAATTCGTTCGTCCATTGGCACCAAGCCCAAGCACCGCGGAACGCTCCGCGCGCTGGGTCTGCGCAAGCTCGGCCAGAGCAACGTGCTGCCGGACCGTCCTGAGATCCGCGGCATGATTGCTCGCGTTCCTCACCTCGTGAAAGTAGAAGAGGCTTAATCATGAAGTTGCACGACCTCCAACCACCAAAGGGTTCATCCCACCGGAAGAAGATCGTCGGTCGTGGTATCGCTGGTAAGGGTGGCAAGACCGCCGGCCGTGGTACCAAGGGTCAAAAGGCTCGGCGCCAGATTCCTGCCGGTTTCGAAGGTGGACAGCTCCCATTGCTGCAGCGCATTCCAAAGCTCAAGGGGTTCACCAACCCCTTCCGCGTGGAGTACACCCCCGTCAACCTCGATGCCCTGACTCGCCTCGGCATTACGGAGCTCACTCCCGAGGTCCTCGTGGCCAACGGTTTGGCCGGCAAGGGTGAGTTCGTCAAGATTCTCGGTCGTGGCGAACTCGGCCTCAAGATCAACGTCTCGGCGCACAAGTTCTCGGCCACGGCCAAGACGGCCATCGAGGCTGCGGGCGGTTCGATTACCGAACTGCCACTGCCGTTCGCTGTTCGTCCGCCAGCTGCCGGTAACCAGCACCAGAACCGCTAAGGCCTAACCCGTGCTCGCCCGTCTTGCGAACATCTTCCGCGTCCCGGATCTGCGGAACAAGGTCATCTTTACGTTGGCCGTTGTTACGTTGTACCAACTCGGCTCGTACCTGCCGGTACCGGGTGTCAGTTGGAGCCAGGTGCAGTTGCTGCAAGAAAAGGCCGGTGCCTCGGGTGCACTTGGTTTCTTGAACCTCTTCTCGGGCGGTGCACTCACACGTCTCGCGATCTTCGGTCTCGGCGTCATGCCCTACATCACGAGTTCCATCGTGGTGCAGCTGTTGACGACAGTTATCCCGAAGTTGACGCAGTGGCGTGACGAAGGTGCGTCTGGGCAAAAGAAGATCACGCAGGCCACTCGGTACTTGACGATTGCCCTCGCGTTGCTTCAGTCAACGGGTTTGATATACGCCTTCCACGGCCACACCGCTGGTCTGCTCGGTTTCGACATCGACTTGATTCCCAAGTTCACCTTCTGGTTGGGTCTCTTTATGGTCCTCTCACTGACGGCCGGTACGGCCTTCGTGATGTGGTTAGCCGAGCTCGTAACGCAGCGTGGCATCGGTCAAGGCATGTCCATCTTGATTTTCTCGTCAGTCGTTTCGGGTCTCCCCAGTGGTGGCCGTTCGGTCTACGCCCAGGGTGGACCCATCAAGTTCGCCGTCATCGTGAGTATCTCGGTCGCGCTGCTCGTAGTCATTATCTTCATCGACCAGGGGCAGCGTCGCATCCCCGTGTCCTTCGCCAAGCGCGTGGTCGGTCGCAAAATGATGGGTGGCAACTCGACCTACATTCCGCTGAAGGTCAACCAGTCCGGTGTTATCCCAATCATCTTCGCGAGCTCGGTGCTCTACTTACCGCTGCTCTTGAGCAACATCATTCCGAACGTGGCCTTCCAGAGCTTCGTTAGCAAGTCCTTTACGCCCACGTCGTTCCTCTACATCGTGACGTACTTCTTCTTGATCTTGGGCTTCACCTTCTTCTACGTGAACATTGCTTTCGAGCCCCACCAGCAGGCCGACCAGCTGCGCCAACAGGGTGGTTTCGTCCCCGGTATTCGTCCCGGTCTGCCCACCGAGAAGTTCTTCGCCAAGTTGCTCAATCGCATCACGGTCGTTGGCGCCCTCTTCCTCGCGGCCGTAGCCGTAGTGCCCAGTCTCTTGATGGCCGTATGGCACATCAACAAGTTCCCCTTCTACGGAACGACTCTCTTGATTGCGGTAGGTGTTGCCCTCGAAACGATGCGCCAAATCGACAGCCAGTTGATGATGCGTAACTACGAAGGCTTCCTTAAGTAGGAGGGTGACAGTGGCCCCTCGTCTCATCGTGGTGCTGCTCGGAAAGCAGGGTGCCGGTAAGGGCACTCAATGTGCTTCCTTGAGTGAGCAATACAACATTCCGCACGTCTCGACGGGCGACATTCTTCGCGCGGCCGTTCGCGAAGGCACACCCCTGGGTCTGCAAGTCAAGTCCGTTCTCGATGCCGGCGACCTCGTCTCTGACGATCTTGTGGTGGCCCTCGTTAAGGAGCGCTTCGCTCAGCCCGACGCCCAGCGCGGTGCGCTGCTCGACGGCTTTCCTCGCACTATTGGCCAGGCCACTGCGCTGACCGCCATGTTGGCCGATGAGCCCGTTTCGATCTGCATCAACTTGGATGTTCCTACGGCCCTGGTCGTAGAACGACTGAGTCGCCGCCGTGTCTGCCAAGAGTGTGGCGCGATCTATCGGGCGGACGAACCGGCTGGGGCTAGCGGTACGTGTGAAAAGTGTGGCGGCGATGTTATTCAACGGGCCGACGATCAGCCCGAAGCGATTCAGCAGCGCCTCGACGCTTATGAGCGCGACACCGCGCCACTGCTCGACTACTACGCCGCTAAGGATCTCGTCGTTACTGTTGATGGCAACCAAACGGTGGAAGCCGTCGGCGCCGCGGTCTCGAAGGCTCTGGCCGGACGAGGACTGGTGTGAGGCGTTCATCGGCCGAGCTGGACAAGATGCGCAAGGCCGGCAAAGTTGTCGCTGAGATGCACGAGAAGACTCGAGCCGCGATTCGTCCCGGTGTCACGACCGCCTTTCTCAACGAAGTCGCGGCCGCCGTTATTGAAAAGCGTGGAGCGCGTTCTAACTTTCTGGGCTACCACGGTTTCCCCGCAGTCATCTGCACGAGCCCTAACGACATGATTGTCCACGGTATTCCCGGTGAGTATGTTCTGCAAGAGGGCGACATTATTTCGATTGACTGTGGCGCCATTATCGAGGGCTATCACGGTGACGCGGCCTACACGGCCGGCGTCGGTGAGATCAGCAAAGAGGCCCAGCGTCTCTTGGACGTGACGGAGCGCTCGCTCTGGGCCGGCATTGAACAGATGGTCATTGGCAATCGCTTGAATGAAATCGGCCGGGCCGTGGAGAAGGTCGCCCTGGCTGCCAACTTTGGCATCGTCCGTGAGTACGTCGGTCACGCCATCGGCACCGCGATGCACGAGAGCCCCCAAGTGCCGAACTACTGGCCCGGTGTTGGTGGTCCCACCTTGAAGCAGGGCATGGTCTTTGCGGTGGAGCCGATGATCAACATTGGCGGCGAAGAGACCTACACCCTCGAAGACGGGTGGAGTGTTTTGACCACTGACGGATCACTTTCGGCCCACTTTGAACACACCATCGCAATCACTGAAAACGGACCCGAAGTCTTCACGCTGGCCTGATAGCCAGAAACTGTAGGGAAAAGGCCCGGGCAGCCGACCGAAATCAAGGTTCGGGCGCCTCGACCTATCACGGGCGGGGGGTAACGCCCCCGGTCCGAGAGGGCTTCGCGCCTGGAAGTTGCGATGAAGCTAAGGGCCACACCGACATAGTCGCCGCCACTGTTACCCCGCTATCGGGCCACTAGTCTCGAATTTCCTATTTTCGGGGAAATCCCGTACACTTACTAGTTCCCACACGACAGAGCCCTCGGGTGATGTCGAGAGGTCCGATTCGGCACTATCTATGCCATCTCGGGAGGCCCCCACGCCCTCCGGATCGACCTCGGAACTAGTCGAAATTTGGCGGTGTTCGAAAGTTGGGTAAGATGTCAAGCCGACCTTTAATGGGCAACCATCAAGGTCACTCTCCGCGCGTTCCAAACGTGTGGAGGTAGTAATGCCGCAACAAGGAGAAGGAACCTGACGAAGCAAAAGGAAGATGCGTTCACCGTTGAGGGAACCGTGGTGGAAGCCCGGCCTAACGCGATGTTCGAAGTCAAGCTGGAGAATGGATTTACCGTGCTCGCGATGAGTTCGGGACGGATGCGCCAAAATCGCATTCGAATTCTCCCTGGCGACAAGGTCCAAGTCGAGATCACGCCGTACGACATGACTCGTGGCCGCATCACCTACCGCTACAAATAATTCAGGTTCGAGAGTCGAGAAAGAAACAGCATGAAGGTTCGCGCAAGCGTAAAGACAATGTGTGAGAAGTGCAAGGTCATTCGTCGTTCAGGTCACGTCCGCGTGATCTGCGAGAACCCTCGTCACAAGCAGCGCCAGGGCTAGGAGAGGACAGACATGGCCCGTATTTCCGGAGTTGACATCCCACGCGACAAGCGAACGGTGATTTCATTGACATACATCTTTGGCATTGGTCCGACCAAGTCCAAAGAGATCTGTGCCTCAACTGGCATCGATGAATCGATTCGTGTGAAGGACCTCAGCGAAGCTGACGTCAACAAGATTCGTGCTTACATCGACCAGAACCTCACCGTTGAAGGTGACCTGCGTCGTGATGTGGCCCAAGACATCAAGCGCAAGATGGAGATCAACTGCTTGCAGGGAATCCGTCACCGCAAGGGCCTGCCGGTCCGCGGTCAGCGCACGCGTACCAACGCCCGTACTCGTAAGGGACCGAAGCGCACCGTCGCCGGTAAGAAGAAGGTGAAGAAGTAATGGCTAAGCCAGTTGCTCGCAAGGTTCGTAAGAAGGAGCGCAAGAACGTCGCCTATGGCGTCGCGCACATTAAGAGCTCCTTCAACAACACAATCGTGTCAATCACTGACCCGGAAGGCAACGTTTTGTCGTGGGCTTCCTCCGGTCAGGTCGGTTTCAAGGGTTCGCGTAAGTCGACTCCTTTTGCCGCTCAGCTCGCCGCGGAGAAGTGCGCCAAGGCAGCGATTGAACACGGCGTTAAGAAGGTAGATGTTCTTGTTCGCGGTCCGGGTTCCGGTCGCGAAACGGCGATCCGTTCGATCGCCGCGGCCGGTATTGAAGTACAGGCCATCAAGGACGTCACCCCGCTACCCCACAATGGATGTCGCCCTAAGAAGCGCCGTCGAGGCTAAGGAACAAAATGGCTCGTTACACCGGACCCGTTTGCCGACTCTGTCGTCGTGAGCGCACCAAGCTCTTCTTGAAGGGTGAACGCTGCATGACGCAGAAGTGCCCGATGTCAGAAAACACAGATCGTCAAATCCGTACATTCCCCCCAGGTCAGCACGGCGCCAGCCGCCAGCGCCAGGGTTCGGAATACCTTACCCAGCTGCGCGAGAAGCAGAAGGCTCGTCGTATCTACGGCGTGCTCGAAGCACAGTTCCGCAACCTCTACGAAGAGGCCAGTCGTCGTCCCGGCATGACCGGTACGAACTTGCTGCAGTTCTTGGAGCTGCGCCTGGACAACGTCGCGTACCGCGCCGGTTGGGGTGCTAGCCGTTCACAGGCTCGCCAGTTCGTTCGCCACGGCCACGTGACGATCAACGGCAAGCGCGTGACTATTCCTTCGTACCGCGTTCGCCCCGGCGAAGTCGTGGCCCTGAAGGACAAGACTCGGACCAACTCGAACGTGACACGTAACCGTGACGCGTTGGACCGTACCGTGCCAGGTTGGCTCGAGACTGGTGACAACGGTTTTTCCGTCACCGTTCGTGCCATCCCCCAGCGTGAGCAGATTGATGAGCAGCTCCATGAGCAGCTCATCGTCGAGCTCTACTCGAAGTAGTCATCTCATCATTAGTACCACCAGCAATACGAAGCGAGGAACCACATGCTGATCATTCAGCGTCCAACCATTGAGCCCGTCGGTGAAGCCGATGGCAATAGCCAGTCGTTCCGAATCGGGCCACTTGACCCCGGTTTCGGACACACACTGGGTAACTCCCTGCGCCGTACGCTGCTGAGCTCTATCCCGGGTGCTGCGGCTACCCGTGTGAAGTTCAGCAACGCCGTCGCCCTGCACGAGTTCGGGACCATCGAAGGCGTTAAGGAAGATGTCCTCGACATCTGCCTGAACCTGAAAGACCTCGTCGTCAGCGTCGAGAGCGACGAGCCCGTCATCATCTCGTTGGACAAGAGTGGAGTAGGCGCCGCTACGGCCGCCGACCTCAAGCTCTCCTCCGACGTTTCGGTGTTGAACACGGACCTCGTCATCGCCAACTTGACGAGCGCTAAGGCCTCGCTGTCGTTCGAACTGCGCGTTGAGCGCGGCAAGGGCTATGTCGGCGCCGAAGGTAACAAGTCGGGAATGGGCATCGACGAGATTCCTCTCGACGCCATCTTCTCGCCTGTTCGCCGCGTGAGCTTCGAAGTTGAGCCGGTCCGCGTTGACCTTGCTAAGGACTTCGACAGCCTCATCATCGCTATCGAGACCGATGGTTCGATTGCTCCTTCCGAGGCTCTGTCTTCGGCTGGTAAGACGCTCGGATCCTTGGTTGAGTTGATCGCCACCTTCGACGAGGCCGTTCCGGCTCTCCAGTTGGGTGACGTCAGTGCCGCTACCGCCGCCGCATCAGAACTCGACATCAACATCGAGGCCTTGGGTCTTGGTGAGCGTGCTCGCAACTGCTTGAAGCGTGCCGGTATCAACACCGTCGCACAGCTGACTAACGCCACCGAGCGTGACTTGATGGCCATCACTAACTTCGGCGAGACCTCGCTGAAGGATGTCAACGAGCGTCTGGCCGAGCGTGGCCTGGCTCTGAAGTTGGAGTTCTAGTCATGCGCGGTACCCCAAAGCGCAGTCACCGTTTCGGTGGTGACGCCGCTCACCAGAAGGCCATGATGGGCAACCTCGTCGCTTCGATGATCGCTGCTGAAGGCATCGTTACAACGGAAGCCAAGGCCAAGGCCTTGCGTCCGATTGTGGAGAAGGTTGTTACCACCGCCAAGAACTCACCCGAGGGTTCAGTCCACGCGCACCGCCGCATCGTTGGCTTCATTCGCGACAAGGACATGACGCACAAGCTCTTCACGGAGATTGCTCCCCGGTACGCCACGCGTCCCGGCGGCTACACCCGTATCTTGAAGCTTGGGCCGCGTCCGGGCGACAACGCTCCGATGGCGCGCATTGAGTTCGTTTGATGTAACTAACGCCACCCAACGGTGGCGTATTGACCTCGCCTATGACGGCCGAGGTCTCCATGGTTTTGCTGAACAGCCCGATCACCAAACGGTGATCGGGCTGCTTCGTGAAACGCTGACCCGCACCCTTCGTCTCCTCGCTCCGCCCCAAATCATTGGGGCCGGTCGCACCGACGCCGGAGTCCACGCCTTCGCGCAAGTGATTCATGTCGATCTGCCCCCGCGTCTCTTCCCCGACGACCGCGGAGAGCCCACGGAGCGGTTAATCCGAAGTCTCAATATGCAACTAGCGGGCCGAGTGCGCATCCTCAAGGTCCAACCCGTGAGCAAGGAGTTCCACGCCCGGTACTCCGCACAGTGGCGGGCCTACCGCTACCTCGTAGTCGAGAGTGAGGGCCCAGCCCTCGATGTCACGGCCCATTTGGCCTGGGTGACGCACGGACCGATTGATCTGGAACTCTTAAACCAGGCCGCCGAATTAGTCGTCGGGACGCATGATTTCCGGTCCTTCTGTCGCCGGTCGCCGGGCACCGAGCTGAGCGATCCGCTCAAGCGCAACGTCTCTGAAGCCCGGTGGCGCCACGTCCCTGATGAGTTAGGAATTCACCCCTCCGGTGCACCCGTGCTCCGCCTCGATATCCGGGCCAACGCCTTCTGCCATCAGATGGTGCGCAGTCTGACCTCGCTGATGATCGGCATCGGTCAGGGGAAACTCCCAATTTCACTACTGTCTGAGCGGTTCGAGAGTGGCGATCGAGACGGCTTACCGACCCCGGCACCGGCCGGCGGTCTGGCCTTGATTGGGGTCGGATATGACGAATTTGCCGGGGGACCCTCCGGCTTTGTAGGCTAGGTAGTCCGCTGCGGAGCCCCGTGGCAATTTTTGACGCGAAACAAGGAAATAAAGTGCGCACGTATTCACCCAAGGAGTCCGAGATCACTCGGAGTTGGCACGTCATCGATGCCGAAGGTCTCGTTCTCGGCCGTCTCTCAACGGAAGTGGCCCGCCTCTTGCGCGGTAAGCACCGTCCTTACTTCACCCCCCACCTTGACACCGGTGACTTCGTTGTCATTGTCAACGCCGACAAGATCAAGTTGAGCTCCGACAAGGCCGACAAGAAGTTCGTCTACCGTCACTCCGGCTACCCAGGTGGTATCCGCAAGACGCGTTGGAGCGACCTGCTCGCGAACAACCCCACCAAGTTGGTCTATGACTCCATCAAGGGCATGGTTCCTCACACCCGTTTGGGCAGTGCCCAGATTGGCAAGTTGTTCGTGTACTCCGGACCCACCCACCCCCACGCTGCGCAGCAGCCTGTTCCATTCGACACCTCGGCCATCCGCCGCGGTTAAGGAGATATTCGTCGTGACTACTGAGACCACCACCACTACTGGACGTCGTAAGGAAGCAACCGCCCGCGTGCGTATGCGTCCCGGCACCGGCACCATCACAATCAACGGTCGTGCGTTGGACAACTACTTCACCTCCGCAACGCACCGTCAGATGTTGACGCAGCCGTTGCGTGACACCAACACGGAAGTCCTCTACGACGTTGACGCCACCATCGATGGCGGCGGTGTGGCCGGTCAAGCCGGTGCTCTGCGCCACGGCATTGCTCGCGCCCTCGTTGAAGTTAACGAAGAGCTTCGTGGCACCCTCAAGAAGGCCGGCCTCCTGACGCGTGACTCACGCAAGAAGGAAAGCAAGAAGTACGGTCTCAAGAAGGCCCGTAAGGCTCCGCAGTACTCGAAGCGTTAAGCCGATGTCCGTGCAATTTGGCACGGACGGTATTCGCGGTGTTGCGGGTACCGACATCACTGTCGAACTCGCGTACCGCTTAGGCCGTGCGGTTGCTTCAGTTTTCGGACTAACCACTGTTGTCGGTTACGACACTCGTGAGAGTTCCTCGTCGCTAGCAGCGGCCGTTCTTCAAGGATTGGCCGACGGTGGCGTAACCCCCCTCAATCTCGGTGTTATCACTACGCCTGGCGTGGCCGTCTTGGCCGAGCACGTCGATGGCGTGGGTGTCGTGATTTCGGCCTCCCACAATGCCTTTTCGGACAATGGCTTGAAAGTCTTTGGTCGCGGCGGCACCAAGCTCGATCACGATACCGAAGCGGCGGTGCAGCTCGCGCTGTCGAACGCTCCATCGTCGAGTGGCCCCTATGGCGAGTTCGCCGTGGATGAGTCCGCTCGAACTGTCTATTTGAATCGTCTTCGAGCCTTGCGCAGCGCCACGACGCTCGACGGACTGCATATTGTGTTGGACTGTGCCAATGGTGCGGCCTCACCACTCGCGCGGGAACTCTTCACATCCTTAGGTGCTCGAGTCGACGTGATTCATGACACGCCCAATGGCCGCAATATCAATACCAACTGCGGATCGACTCATCCCGAAGATCTCCAGTCGGCCGTGGTGCGACTCGGAGCCGATTTTGGTCTGGCCTTTGACGGTGATGCTGACCGACTCGTCGCCGTGGACGAACGGGGCAATCGCCGCGATGGCGATGATCTCATGGTGCTCTTCGCTCTCGATCTTCACGCGCGTCACGAAGTAGAGACGCTCGTGATTACTTCCATGAGTAACCTCGGTCTTCGCCAGGCTTTGCAGTCGGCCGGTATTGCGCTGCTCGAAACTGACGTCGGCGACCGCAACGTCTTGATTGCACTGGAGGAACACAACCTGCCATTCGGGGGAGAGCAGTCCGGTCACTTGATCTTCCGTCAGGAACTTTCAACGGGCGACGGCATGCTCTCGGGTCTCCACGTGGCCGAACTAGTGAAGCGCGCCGGACCACTCGGAACTCTCTGTGACCAGTCGTGGCAACGGGCTCCACAGTTTCTCCTCAATATTCCGCGCGAGAGCTACGACGAGCGTGCTGTCGTCAGCACCATTGAACGGGTCTGCGCCGAACAGGGCGTCACTTCCGAAGACCTTCGTATTGTGATTCGCCCTTCGGGCACCGAACTAGTCGTGCGGGTCATGGTGGAGTCCACCAACGGGGACCTGATCGCGACGCTCGAAGCGACGCTCCGTAGTGAATTTCTCTAAACAGTATTGAAAATCACGGGTCGGTAGACTGACCACCATGTGCGGCATCATCGGTGTCGTGGGAGCACAAGATGCTCTTCCGATTCTTTTAGAGGGACTTGAACGTCTCGAATATCGCGGCTACGACTCGGCCGGCGTGGCTTTGGTCAACGCGGGCGTCACCTGGCGGGCCCGCGCCGCCGCTGGAACTGAGTCCGTGGCCTCCTTGGTGGCCAACTGTGACTCGGCCCCGGCGCACAGCCCGGCCGGTATTGGCCACACCCGTTGGGCCACCCACGGAGCCCCGGGTGAAGAAAATGCCCACCCCCACATGGACTGTGCCGGTTCAATCGCCCTGATTCACAACGGCATCATCGAGAACCACCAGGAACTCGGTACTCAACTTCGCGAACGGGGTCACGTCTTCACCTCGGCCACCGATACCGAAGTGCTGGCCCATCGTATTGAAGAGTGGCGCAAGAGCGGACTCGATCTGCTGGAGTCTGTCCGGGCCACCCTGAATGAAGTCCGTGGTGCCTTCGCGCTCGCCGTGATGGACAGCGACGAGCCCGACGTGATTATTGCGGCTCGCCGGATCTCCCCTCTGATTGTCGGCACGGCCGATGGCATGACGCTTCTGGCCTCCGACGTACCGGCCATCTTGGACCGGGCCGATCGCTTCTTTGTGGTTGATGACGATCAACTAGTGCGCTTGACCCCCAGTGGCTTTACCGTGACGGACCTGGCGGGCAATCCCGATCAACTCCGCGAGCTCGATGTTGATTGGGACCTCGAGACGGCCCAAAAGGGGGGCTACGAAGACTTCATGACCAAGGAGATCAACGAGCAGCCCGACGCCGTGCGGGCCACCCTGTTGGACCGGGTCGACGAGCAGGGCCGGATCAAGTTTGACGAGTTGCGTCTCACTGACGCCCAGCTGCGCGACGATGCCAAAGTCGTCTTAGTGGCCTGTGGTTCTAGTTTTCACGCCGCCATGGTGGCCAAGTACGCGATTGAGCGTTGGGCCCGCGTCTCGGTCGAAGTCGATATTGCTTCGGAGTTCCGATACCGCGACCCCGTCGTGGATGGCACCACGTTGGTCATTGGGGTTTCCCAGAGTGGTGAAACTATCGACACCATCCAGGCTCTCCGTGAAGCGAAGTCCCGTGGCGCAATGGTCGTGGCCGTCTCTAATGTGGTTGACTCCTCAATGGCTCGCGAAGCCGACGCCGTGCTCTACACCCGAGCCGGCCTCGAAGTGTGTGTGGCCTCGACGAAGGCTGTTTTGGCCCAGATCGCCGCGCTAGAGCTCCTAGCCCTGCAGTTAGCCCAAGTCCGCGGCACACTTAGTGACGGCGAAGTAGCAGTTCTCCTCGAGCACCTCCAGGCCACCCCAGAACTGGTGCGCACCACAATCGAGCGTGACGCGCTGGTGGCCGCCGCCGCGCAACAACTCAGCGGGGCTCGCGACTTTTTCTTCCTGGGTCGCAACGTCGGATTCCCCGTGGCCCTCGAAGGGGCTCTTAAGCTCAAAGAAATTTCCTACCTCCACGCCGAGGGCTATCCGGCCGGTGAACTTAAGCACGGCCCGTTGGCTCTCATTGAGCCCGGTGTCGTCGTTGTGGCCATCGCCACGGACGGTGTCCTGCTCGAAAAACTGCTGGCCAATATCGCGGAAGTGAAGAGTCGTGGCGCCACGATTGTCGCTCTCTGTGTTGACGGTGATGAGATGGTGCCCGCGGTGGCCGACTTCGTGCTTCGCGTGCCAGCCACGAATTCGCTGCTCTCACCAATCGTCGACATCGTGGTGTTGCAACAGTTCGCATATCACTTAGCCCGCGGACGTGGGCTCGACGTTGACCGTCCCCGCAACTTGGCCAAGACGGTCACCGTCGAATGAGTGACGTCGTCGGCGTCGGGATTGATCTCGTCGACGTTGATCGCTTCGGGGCCACCATTACTCGTCGACCCTCGATGGTCACTCGACTCTTCACTCCACGCGAGATCCGTGACGCCGGTGGTCGGCCCGAACGATTGGCGGCGCGGTTCGCGGCCAAAGAGGCGACCCTCAAGGTGATGGGCTGTGGGCTGGGCGCCGCCCCCTTTTCGAGTATTGAAGTTGAGCGGGGGGAGTCCGGCGCGCCGTCCCTGCTCCTCCACGGCCGCGCGGCCGAGTTGGCCCGGGAGCGTTCCATTACTCAGTGGCAACTTTCTTTAACTCATACCCACCGCACCGCCGGCGCGGTGGCCCTTGGCTTTACCTCGGGCACCGATGGTGATTCCACTTTGTCTGTGACCATGGATGACGCCCTCGGTCAAGTTCTGAGAGAGTTAGACCATGGCAATTGAAGGAACCCGGCGCCCCTCGTGGGCCGAGATTGACCTCATGGCACTGCGCCACAACGTCACGACGTTGCGCCACCTCATCGCGCCGGCCCAACTCTGTGGTGTCGTGAAGGCCAACGGGTACGGACACGGCGCACTCTTCACGGCCCGAGCACTTCTCGACGCCGGGGTCGCCGGCTTGGCCGTGGCCATTGTGGATGAAGGCGTTGAGCTACGCGATGGCGGCATTACCGAGCCGATTCTCCTGCTGGCCGAGGCGCCTGCCGAATCACTGCTCGACGCCCTCGAAGCCGGGCTCACCCTCACGGTGGGATCGCTCGAAGGGGCTCACGCCGCGGTGGCCGCCGCGAAAGAAGTCGGGGGGCACACTCCGGTGCACATAAAGGTCGACACCGGCATGCATCGCATGGGTGTTGTACTCGATGACCTCGGCGCCGTCCTCGACGTCCTGTACGCCTCACCGAACATTGTGATCGAGGGAATGTACTCACACTTCGCGGTCGCTGATTCCGATTTGGTTGAAGATCGTGAGTATTGCGAAGTGCAGATGGCTCGCTTTGAGCGAGCGCTCGAAATCGCCGCCGCCAAAGGCATTACCCCTCCACTCACGCACCTCGCCAACTCGGCCGCCGCGATTGCGCTGCCGGCGTCACGTCGCTCCATGGTTCGAGTCGGCCTGTCGGCCTACGGCTACTTACCGCACCCGTCAATGGAGGCCCTCTTGGCCGCGGAAGGCTTACGACTGCGTCCGGCACTTTCACTGCACGCTCGCGTCACAGCCGTTCGAAATCTCGAAGCCGGTGAGCGCCCGAGTTACGGTCGCCGCCGCCCACTGCCCACAGCGTCCACCGTGGCGACTGTCCCCTTCGGCTACGCCGATGGTTACCCCCGCCGGTTCTTTGACGCCGGAGCCGAAGTGCTCATTAATGGCATTCGTCGTCCCTTGGCCGGTTCGGTCACGATGGACCAACTCGTCGTGGACTGTGTGGGTGGCGACGTCCGCGTGGGTGATGAAGTCATCCTCCTCGGCACGCAAGGTGACGAGACGATTTCGGCCGACGAGTGGGCTGCGTGGGGCGGGACGATCACTTGGGAAGTTCTCTGCGGCATTGGTGCCCGGGTGCCCCGCATTTCGCGCCACTAGTTCATGGACATCCAGAAGGCCACCGAGTGCACGCGCTGTGCTCTCTCGAAGACTCGTACCACGGTGGTCATTGGTTCCGGTGCCCTCGATGCGGCGCTCATCGTGATCGGTGAGGCACCCGGCAAGAGTGAGGATGAGGGCGGCGCCCCCTTTATCGGCCGAAGTGGCCAACTGCTGTTTTCGCTGATTGCCGAGGAGCTCACGATGTCGCGAGCAGACTGCTACGTAACCAACGTGGTGAAGTGCCGTCCACCTGACAATCGCACACCTCTCGCTCCAGAGATTGCGGCCTGCGCCCCGTGGCTCGAAGCCCAGCGCTCCATGTGGTCGGGGAAAGTAGTTCTGACGTTGGGCTTGACGGCGGCCCGGGCCCTGACTGGTTCAAAAGCCCCGATGAAGTCCCTCCACGGGATTCCCGTGGTGCGCGACCAGCTCACCATTGTGCCTACCTACCACCCGGCCGCGGCGTTGCGTCAAGGACCTAGCGTGGTGGCCGTGATGCGTGACGATCTCGCCGTAGTCCGAGGGCTGCTCTCGTGACGCTGACGCGCGCCACCTCCAGCGTCGAAGAGACCAAGCGGGCCGGCCGGGAGCTTGCCTCCCTTCTGGCGGCGGGCGACATCATTTTGTTAACGGGACCACTCGGCGCCGGCAAGACGGCCTTCACCCAAGGGCTGGCCGTCGGCCTCGGAGTGAGTGACCGGGTGACGAGTCCCACCTTCACACTCGTGCGTCAGCACCAGTGCGCCAATAGTCAAGGCATTGCGGTGCTGCACCACGCCGATGTCTACCGGACCAACTCGCTCGATGAGATTGAGGACCTCGCCCTCGAAGAGCTCGTCGAAGTTGGAGGCGTGGCCGTTATTGAGTGGGGCGAGATGGCCGCCGCGCTGTTAGGGCGAACGGCGTGGCGAATCACCATTGACGTCGTAAATGACGACCACCGCACCATCGTGGTCGACGAGAGCAGCGTGGGAGAGCGACTCTCGATGATGCAGGAATGGGCCGCCCAGTGAACACACTCTTTATTGAAACCGCGACACCCCTGTGTGCGATTGCCCTCGGTTGTGGTGAGGTGATTGAGGTGCGCGAGCTGGACCAAGATCGTCGCCACGTGGAGGCTTTGACGCCTGGTATCGAAGCGTTGCTTCGTGAAGGTGGGCTGACTGTGGCCCAGCTCGACCGGGTTGTCGTTGACCGGGGACCGGGTCTCTTTACGGGCCTGCGCGTCGGCGTCGCTACCGCTATTGCGCTGACCAACGCCGTGGGGGCCACCCTGGTCGGCGTCACCTCGCTCGAACTCTTGGCGCACGGACTCTGGCTGGAGGGTCACCGCGGAGCCGTGGAGTGTCTGATTGATGGACGTCGTGGTGAGGTCTTCTCGCAGTCCTTCCTGCTGGGTGAATCGGTGACGGCCCGCACGGAGGCCACGGTACGCACGCCGCAGGACGTGGTCGTGGAGTACGGCACGAGTGGCGCCCCCACCACGTTGGTTGGTGACGGGGCCGAGCGCTATCGCGATCTCTTCTCTCTGATTTCGTGGATCACCATTGCGTCCGTTACTGACTCGTGGCTTCGCGCCGGCGTGACTCTCGGAAACATCACTGAAGCGAGTGACGTTCAACCGCTCTATCTGCGTGAGGCCGATGCGGTGGCCAACTTCACGACCCGTAAGGCCTAATGACAATGTGGCAAGTGCGAGTCGCCGAAGTACGAGACATCAGCGAACTGCTATTAATTGAAGAGGCCCAGTTTCCAGAACCGTGGTCCCGTCGGATGCTTCGAGAAGAGATTGAAAATGGCGCCACCCGTCGCTACACGGTGGTCGAAGACGATGGTCGGGTCGTTGGTGTGCTCGGTCTGATGTTCATCGAAGATGACGCCCACATCAATACGATCGCCACCGCTCCGGACATGGAGCGTCGGGGGATTGGTCGAGCGCTCTTGGACGATGGACTGGTGGCGGCGAACCAACGGGGATCTACGCGCATGACGCTTGAAGTGGCCGTCGGGAATGAAGCGGCTCGAGCCTTCTACGCCGAGTACGGATTTGCGCCGCTGGGTATTCGCAAGCAGTACTACCAAAAGACCGGCGAAGACGCCCTCGTCCTGGTCAAGTATTTCGACGGTGGATGACCAGGTGAAGAGAGTCCGCACCACATGACCCCTACGATTTGTTTATGGGGTTAGTACTCGGCATCGAGACGAGTTGTGACGAGACGGCCGCTTCGGTCGTGGACGACCAACTCTCTATTCGTAGCTCGATAGTGGAGTCCTCCCTCGAGGTCCACAAGGACTTCGGCGGCGTCGTTCCCGAATTGGCCGGTCGGGCTCATGTCGCCACTATTGGCTCGGTGGTCCGTCGCGCACTTGAGGGAGCCGGCCTTGATCCGCTGGCCCCGGCACTCGATGGCATTGCGGTGACCTCGGGCCCCGGCCTCATCGGCTCGCTACTCGTCGGACTTGCAGCGGCCAAGGGATACTCCCTCGCGTGGGGCATCCCTTTTATTGGGGTGAATCACCTTGAGGGGCATCTCTTCGCACCGCTCTTAGAGCAACCGGCCATGGAGTGGCCCATCATCACGTTGTTGGTCTCCGGTGGCCATTCAATGATTGTGCTGCAGTCTTCGGCGGGGGAGCATGAAGTCCTCGGTGAAACAATTGACGATGCCGTGGGCGAGGCCTACGACAAGGTGGCTCGCTGGCTCGGTCTCGGCTATCCCGGTGGCCCAATTATCGACAAGATGTCCAAGGACGGCGTAGTCGGATCACTTCCATTACCGAAGTCAATGGCCGGCGCCGGACTCGATTTCTCGTTCTCAGGTCTCAAGACGGCCGTGGTGCGCGGAACCGAAAAGCGCCCCGATCTCTCAATGTCTGACGTGGCCGCCTCATTTCAGGGTGCGGTCTGTGAGCAGTTGCTCCGCAAGCTGCGTCAAGCCGTCGACGGCAATGACGTTCGCGGTATTGCCTTGGCCGGTGGCGTAGCGGCCAACTCGGCACTTCGTGCGGGAGTAACGGCCATGGCCCACGAGTTTGGCCTCGCGGCCCACCTGCCGTCGATGGCCATGTGTACTGATAACGCGGCCATGATTGCGGCCGCGGGCCACTATCGCCTGAAGCACAATGGGCCGAGCCCGCTCACGCTTTCGGCCGTGCCGAACTGGCAGTTGGCGAGTGTCAAGTGAGCGAGCGCTGGATTCCCTTCGACGTCACTGACGCCGATGTCGATCCCTTCGCACAGTGGCATCGTTGGTTTGAAGAGGGCTCACGCGAAGTTCGTGAACCGGAAGCCATAGCGGTCTCCACGGCAAGTGCCCAAGGCCGGATCTCGAGCCGCATGGTGCTCCTGCGCACCGCCGATGAGCACGGCTTTGTGTGGTTCACTAACTACAACTCCCACAAGGGTCACGATCTCACGGAGAACCCCCGGGCGGCCATTCTTTGGTACTGCGAACCACTCGGGCGCCAGGTCCGCATCGAAGGACCCGTCGTGCGCGTCAGTGACGCCGAGTCCGACGAGTACTTCAACTCCCGCCCTCGCGGGCACCAAATTGGCGCGCACGCCAGCAATCAGAGTGAACCGCTCACTAGTCGCCAAGAGCTCGAAGAACGAGTGCGCTCCCTCGAGGCCGAATTTGATGGACGTGATATTCCTCGACCGGCCCACTGGGGTGGCTTCAGACTTATTCCGGAGCACTTCGAGTTCTGGCAACACCGTAAGGACCGACTGCACGATCGCGTTCTCTACGACCTTGTCAATGGTGCGTGGTCGCTCGCTCGCTACGCGCCCTGAGCAGCCCGTTTGGCTTGGCGTAGGGCTAGGGGTCCGAAGAAGAGAACGGCGCCCAGTGAGGCCAATCCCGCAATTTGGAATATGGTCCTCGCGGGCAGGGCCGAGATGATGACACCGCCAAAGGCCATCGAGCAGAGCGACATCCCAGTGAACACCGCGCCGATGGCGGCGTAGCCCCGACCACGGATCTCCTCGGGAATGCGTAGGGCAAACAGCGTCATGGCCGCCACGTTGGCAATGCCATTGCCAACGCCACCCACGACCATGAAGGGAAAGACCCACCCGACCGACGGCAACCAACCAACGATGGTGAAGGCACCACCGATGAGTACGGTGCCCATCATGAGCGAGCGGATGATATTCATGTCGCCTTGCGGCAATCGCCCCGCGAGAACGGAACCCAAAACGTTGCCGATGCCGTAGGTCGCACCGACGAGTCCGTAGATGGTGGAGGAGGCGTGCATGGTGCGCGTAATCAAGACCACTTCGGACACCGTGATCAAGTTGATGGCGAAGACAAAAATCATGGTCTCAATCACCACGGGTCGCAGCAAGGGATCACCAAAGAGCCATCGCATACCGGCCATGACCTGGCCCTTCTGTGTTTCGTCACTGTGACGCGGCTCTGGTCGTCGATCGTGATGGAGAAAGAGCGTCGCCACGCCGATGAGGAGAAATGTGACTCCGTCACAGATAAAGGCAGTGGATAGTCCGAACTGGCCGTAGATGAGACCAGCGAGGGCCGGTCCGGCCATTCCGGCGACCGCCACAAGTGACTGCATCGACGCTTGAGTCTTGGCCATGTCCTCTTCGGGTGTGATGTGCGCCACGAGGGCGCCGTAGCCCGGCTGGGTGAAGGCGACGCCGCAACCAAGCAGCACGGTGAGTATCAAAATCCCATACGAGGTATGGACTACAACGAGGCCGAGTACCGTGACGGCCTGCAACACGCCGAGCCAGCCCAAGAGCCGTCGAGTCGGTACGCGATCAACGACGAGTCCAGCTATCGGTGTCAACAGGACGGGGGGAGCGGCATTGGCGAAGGCCAGGGCGCCAATCATCCAGTGCTGGTTGGAGTGAGCGGAATGCACCATCAGCGCGAAGAGAGCGATTTCATCTCCGACAAAGGACAGCGAACGAAACAGGACGATGAGTCGAATGTCCCGCTGCTGCGCTTGGTTCATTTTTTAGATGCCACCGATTGATGTGAGTCCACCGTCGACAACGAGGGAGGTGCCGGTGATGAAACGAGCCTGCTGGCTCAGGAGGAAGACGATGGCGTCGGCAATATCGTCGGGACGGCCCACGCGACCGAGGGGCGTGCGCGTGGTGATGGAGTTTCGAAAGTCGTCGCTTTCGAGGAGGGGGGCCAGCATGGGCGTCTCAATGGCACCGGGGCAGACGCAGTTGATCCGTACGCCACGGGGGGCCAGCTCGTGACCTGCTGCGCGGGCGAGGCCCAAGAGTCCGGCCTTGCTGGTGCAGTAGGCCGGTAGCCAGGCGTGACCGAAGTAGCCCTCGATCGAGGAGATGTAGACAATGGCTCCCTCGCCAGACTCGGCGAGGTCGTCGGCCAGTTCGTGAGTCATCACGGCTGCCGTGGTGAGGTTGATGTCGATGGTCCGGCCCCAACTCTCGGCGGTGAAGGCCGAGATGGGCTCAGGTCCGGAGACACCGGCGGCGTGCACGAGGCCACTGAAACCACCCTGGGCGGCGCGAGCAGCGGCGTAGGCCTCGTGGCGCTTGGCGGCATCGGTCACGTCAAAGGCCGCAAGGGTGGTGGTGACGGCCAATTCTGTGGCGAGCTCGGCCAGAGGCTCGGCCTGGATGTCCCAGAGAACTAGGGGTCGACCGGCATTGGCAAGGGCCACTGCGGTGGCGCGCCCGATTCCTGAGGCGGCACCGGTAATGAGAACGGGATAGGACATGGTCACTCCTTCAGACTCCTGCCAAGTTAGGGCAAATTGGTACTTCGACCCCACAACTGGGCGAAATGGTGCATCGCTCGCCCTGCTACTATTGGCAGTCGTAATCCTTGAGTGCTAACTACCAGGAGGCTGAAAAGCAATGCAACTGCACCCCTTAGAAGACCGAATCGTTGTCCGTCCCAACGGCGCTGAAGCCACAACTGCTTCAGGCCTGGTGATCCCCGACACCGCCAAAGAAAAGCCCCAGCAGGGCGAAGTCCTTGCTGCCGGCCCCGGCCGTCGTGCCGAGCTCAATGGCGAACTGATTCCCACCGGCGTAAAGGCTGGCGACACTGTTGTCTTCAGCAAGTACGGCGGCACCGAGATCACGGTTGACGGTGAGGACCTCCTCATTCTCTCCAGCCGTGACGTTCTCGCCACCATCACCAAGTAGTCCCCGCGCTTCGGCGCCCACATATCGAAAAAAGGAAAACAATGTCCAAGCTTTTGAAGTTTGATGATGAGGCCCGCCGCGGTCTCGAAGCCGGTGTCGACAAGCTCGCCGACGCCGTCAAGGTAACCCTCGGGCCCAAGGGCCGCAACGTCGTGATTGGTAAGAAGTTCGGTGCGCCGACTATTACCAACGACGGTGTGTCCATCGCTCGTGAGATTGAACTCGAAGACCCCTTTGAGAACATGGGCGCTCAGCTCGTCAAGGAAGTCGCCACGAAGACCAACGACGTCGCCGGTGACGGCACGACGACCGCCACGGTCTTGGCCCAAGCCTTGATCAAGGAAGGTCTCCGTAACGTGGCCGCTGGCGCCAACCCTTCAGGTTTGAAGCGCGGTATCGAAAAGGCCGTCAAGGCCGCCGTCGAGTCCATCCACGCCCAGTCGACTCCCGTTGACGGCAAGACCCAGATTGCTCAGGTCGCCACGATCTCGGCCGCTGACGCCGCTATCGGTGAAGTCATCGCCGAAGCCATCGACAAGGTTGGCAAGGACGGCACCGTAACCGTTGAAGAGTCGAACACGTTTGGTATCGAGCTCGAACTCACCGAAGGTATGCAGTTCGACAAGGGTTACCTCTCGCCATACTTCGTAACTGACTCGGAGCGCCAAGAGGCCGTTCTCGAAGATCCCTACATCTTGTTCACTTCGAACAAGATTTCTTCAGTTCACGACCTCGTTCCGGTCCTCGAGAAGGTCATGCAGTCGGGTCGCCCGCTCTTGGTCATCGCCGAAGACGTTGAGGGCGAAGCCCTCGCAACGTTGGTCGTTAACAAGATCCGTGGTCTCTTCACCTCAGTAGCCGTTAAGGCACCTGGTTTCGGTGAGCGCCGTAAGGCCATGCTTCAGGACATGGCTGTCTTGACGGGCGCCACGGTTATCTCCGAAGAAATTGGTTTGAAGCTCGACACTGCTTCGCTCGACCTTTTGGGTCGCGCTCGCCGTGTTGTGGTGACCAAGGACGACACCACCATCGTTGACGGTAACGGAACGGAAGATGAAGTCAAGGGTCGCGTGGCTCAAATCAAGCGCGAGATCGAAGAGACTGACTCTGACTGGGACCGCGAGAAGCTCCAAGAGCGTCTCGCCAAGTTGGCCGGCGGCGTTGCCGTCGTCAAGGTCGGAGCCGCTACTGAAGTTGAACTCAAGGAAAAGAAGCACCGCATCGAAGACGCGTTGAGCGCTACTCGTGCGGCCGTCGACGAAGGCATCGTGGCCGGTGGTGGTACTGCACTGGTTCGGGCCCGTAAGGCCGTCGAAGAAGTAATTGCGTCGCTGGTTGGCGATGAGGCCACTGGTGCAAAGATTGTCGCCGTGGCTCTTGAAGCACCGCTGCGTCACATCGCTGCAAACGCTGGCTTTGAAGGTGCCGTCAAGGTCCGCGAAGTCGCTGACGCCTCGGGTTCATTCGGACTCAATGCCAACACGGGTGAGATTGTTGACCTCGTGAAGGCCGGAGTCATCGACCCCGCCAAGGTAACTCGTTCAGCTCTGCAGAACGCCGCGTCCATCGCTGCGTTGCTGCTCACCACGGAGGCCATTGTGGCCGACAAGCCCGAAGAGCCCGGTTCCGCTGGTGCGGCCGGCGGCATGGGTGGCATGGGCGGAATGATGTAATCATTCCTTCGGGAATCGCACTGGGCCGAGCCGAAAGGCTCGGCCCTGTTGCTGTCTAGGGACGCCTTGTACGCTTTTCTCTCAGGCCCCTTATGTCGATAACTCTATTCACCGCCCGCGAACTCGTCACCCTTGACGAAGACGGTGAGCGAGCCAATGCGGTCGCTGTTCTCGACGGACGCATCTTGTACGTGGGTACCACTGAATCGGTGACCGCCCGGCTCGGCGATGCGCAGTTCACGCTCGACACTCGATTTGCCGATGCTGTCTTGGTACCGGGGTTTATTGAGGCCCACGGTCATCTCCTGCCCAACGGTTCCTTTAGCCAGCATCTCTGGCTGGGCTTCGATGATCGCTTGCGAGCCGACGGCACCGTGGACCGTGGCTGCACCTCCATCGACGAAGTAATCACTCGACTGCGCGAAGTGGCCGCGACTACGCCCGTGGGCGAGCACATCTTTGGTGTGGGCTTTGACCCGACCTTCCTGGACGGTCGTGCGCTCACCCGCCACGATCTAGATCGAGTCAGCACCGAGCACTACGTGTCGGTAATGAACGCCTCGCTGCACTGGGGCTACGCCAACTCCCTGCTCATCAACGAGCAGGGTATAACTGCGGCGACCGACGCACTCGGCGTCGTCAAAGATGCCGACGGGGAACCCAACGGCCAGTTCGCCGAGACGGCGATGGCGCTCATCTTCGACGCGGTCGGTGCCATGCGGCAAGAGACGAAGAGTTCGCTGAACGCCGGGGCTCAGTTGGCCCGACTCGCGGGGGTCACAACGCACTCGGACCTGGCCGTGCGGATTTTGGGGCGAGTTTTTGATGAGTACTCGGCGTACGCCGCATCCGGAGAACTCCCGGTACGGGTCGTTATTTCACCCCATATGTACGAGACCTTCCGCCGGCTCTCGCCTGCTGAGAGCCTGGAGCTGGTCCAGTCGGTCCGGGGACGTTGTAACGATCGGCTCTTGCTTGGTCCGTTGAAGTGGATCTCCGATGGATCGATTCAGGGTTTCACGGCGGCCCTCAACTGGCCCGGGTACTGCAACGGTAGTGAGAACGGCCATCTTCTGCTCGACCGAGCTGCAATCACCCAGTCAGTGCTGCCGTTTCACCGAGCTGGTTTTCAGGTGGCCATCCATGCCAACGGGGACCGCGCTATTGATGAGACGTTGCTTGCACTACGAGATGTTGTCGAGTCCGACCCCCGAGACGATCATCGACACCGCATTGAACACGCCCAGATGATGTCGCCCCAGCAGTTAGATACCGCTGCCGAACTCGGGGTGGCGCTGAACTTCTTCTCGAATCACCTTTTCTACTGGGGTGATATCCACTACACGACAACCATGGGTCCTGAACGAGCCATGCGCAGCAACCCGGCGAAGAGTGCCCTCGTGAAGGGGATCAAGATTTCCATTCACTCAGATGCGCCCGTGACCCCCGTCGCGCCACTCTTCACGATGTGGTGCGCCGTTAACAGGGTGACCCGCACGGGCAGGGTGCTTGGGGAACAAGAACGATTGACCCCCCTGGAAGCGTTACGAGCGGTGACTCTCGGCGCCGCCGAACTGATGCACCTCGATCACGAACTCGGATCGATTGAAGTTGGCAAGCTTGCCGACTTCACCGCCCTGGCTCAGAACCCACTAACGACCGATCCGATGGCAATCAAGAACATCCCGGTGGTGGGAACGGTGCTGGCCGGGGTGCCGACCTAGTTCGCCTCATCCGGTGCCTCGACTGCGAGGTGCGGCATCTTTTTGTCGAGCCACGAGGGCAACCACCAGTTCGCGTTACCAAAGAGGTGCATCATCGCTGGCACCAAAATGGTTCGCAGGATGAATGCATCGAGGAATACGGCGGCCCCGAGGCCGATGCCGAACTCCGCAATCACTCGCTCGCCACCAAAGACGAAGGCCACGAAGACGGAAATCATGATGAGTGCGGCGGCGGTAATGACCCGGCCGGTATCGGCCTGTCCCCGCAAGACGGAGTGCTTGTTGTCTCCGGTGTGGACCCACTCTTCGTGCATGCGGCTCACTAGGAACACTTGGTAGTCCATGGAGAGTCCGAAGAGAATGGCGATCATGATGACGGGCAAGAAGGACTCGATGGGACCACTGCCAACATTCAGAAGTGAACCACCCCAGCCCCATTGAAAGACCGCCACCACAACGCCGAAGGACGCCCCGGCGGCCAGCAGGTTCATGAGGGCGGCGGTGGCAGGAATGAGCAGACTTCGAAAGGCAATCAGCAACAAGAGGGAGCCCAGGAGGACAATGACGCCAATAAAGAGGGGCAGTTTGTCGGACAGTGTGCGAGCGAAGTCATCAAAAATGGCAGTTGCTCCACCGACGTAGGCGTGCAGAGTGGTTCCCTTGGTGAACGCTGGCACGGTCGTAGTGCGCAGTGACTTAATCAAGTCGGAAGTTGCAATGTCTGACGGTCCTGACTTTTGGAACACCATCAGTAGGGCCACCTTGTGGTCTGGGCTGATTTGGAGAGGCGCTACCTGCGCCACATTGGGGTTCTGCTTAATACCATCGGCCAATTTACTCATGGTCTCAAGGTCACTGGAACTAGTAATGGGGGCCACGATTTGAAGTGGCCCGTTGAAGCCAGCACCAAAGCCCTTCGAGAGGAGGGAGTAGGCCTTGTAGGTCGTGCTGGTCTGTGGGTCGGTGCCCTGATCGGCGTTGCCCAGGTGTAGAGAGAAGTAGGGGACGATCAAGACGCTGATCACCGCAATGGCTGCAATGGCGAGGGGCACTGGGCGCTTGGCTACAAACGCACTCCACTGGTCCCAGCGGGGGTGTTGGCTCTCTTGCGAACCACCTTCTTGGGCCAGCTGACGCCGACTACGACGACTGAGTGCACGCATACCCATCACGCGCAGAAGAGCGGGCAGGAGAGTGATGGCGGCGAACATGGTGATCAATACGGTCACCGAGGCGGCGACCGCCACGCCGTTGAGAAAGCTGAGCCGGAGTACCAGCATGCCGAGCAGCGCGATGCAGACGGTGGCACCGGCGAAGAGCACCGCGCGTCCGGACGTGTTGACGGCCGTGGCTACGGAGTCTTCGACACTCATCCCCTTGAGCAAGCTCTGGCGATAGCGGGTGACAATAAAGAGGGCGTAATCGATACCAACGCCGAGCCCAATCAACGAGGCCAGTTGGGGGGCGAAAGTCGCAATAGAGAACGTATGGGTCAAGAGTCCCACGGCAGAAGAGGCCGTGCCCAGGGCAAAAATCGCGGTCCCAATTGGGAGAAGCGGAGATAAGAGTGAGCCAAACGCCAATATCAAAATGATGAACGCCGCCAAAATACCGAAGAGCTCACCGGGGTTGCCCTTGGGTTGGTTGAGCTGACTGATGGCGCGGCCACCGAACTCCACGTCGAGTGAAGAGCGTCGCAAGGTCGAGGCCTTATCTACGACACCACGAATGTCTTCGTGCTTCAACGTGAATGCCGAGCCCGTAAAGATCACGGTGGCGTAGGCAATCGATGGGTCCTTCTGGCTGATTTGGCCGATGCCCTCGTTCGTAAAGGGGCTCACAACGAGGGCCACGCTTGGCAGCGTTCGAATCTCAGCCAGTGTCTTTGTGATGCTGGCCTGCGTTGCGGGGTCGGCGAGAGAGGTGCCATTTTTGGCGTGGAAGACGATGTTGTCCTGGTCGCCCTTCTCAGTCTGACCAAAACCTTGAACCAGTAGGCCGAGCGCCTTGGTGGACTCGGTGCCGGGCAAGTTAAAGGTGTCGCGGAAGTTGGTGCCAAGAGAGCTCGATGCACCAGTCAGTCCTACGAACAAGGCAATCCAGAGCAAAATTACGGTAAAGCGGTGACGTACGCACCAGCGAGCGAGCGATGACATGGAACTCCTAAGCAGCAAAAAAGAGGGGGGGTGAATCCAAGTTTGCGTCTTCACCTTAACGGTCTGCCCGTCTTCAACGTCCTGGTGCATTACGTTGAGTGAGGGGAGCAAGCGATGACGATAGAACCACATGCATCACCGTTTCCAGGTCACGAATTCCCTCAGCGATTACCCCTCGTAGATCGTCGTGAACCCGGACGGCCTGCTCCATGGGAGTCGAGAAGTTCCGAAAGCTGGTCTTTACTCACTACCGAGGAGATTTCCCTCCGACTCCGTGGCCACTTCGTCACCGATCCAAGCCACATGCCGGTCGTTAATGACGAATTGGAGTTCTACCAACGGGACCGGGGCGAGACAATCCGAAAGTCGGCAGTACTCCTCTGTCTCTTTGATAGCGCATCGGGCGTGCAGGTGGTACTAACGCGCCGAGCGGCGCACTTGGAGCACCATCGCCACGAAGTGGCGTTCCCCGGCGGGCGCTGTGAGGATGACGAGACGCCCACGCAAACTGCGGTCCGCGAGGCGCAAGAGGAAGTCGGGATGGACCCCGCGGCACTAACCATCGTCGGTCACCTGACCCCCATCATCACCATGGCCAGTAACTCGTCGATTTATCCGGTCGTTGGCATCCACACCGGTTTGCCCGAGTTCATTATCGACCCCTCGGAGGTTGATCGCGTTTTTACGGTGCCGCTGGCCCACCTCTTGCACCTCGAATCATTCGCCGAGGAACGTTGGTGGCGACCTAGTCGGCGACCCACTTCGACCGACGGTTCCTTCCCGGTTACCTTCTACAAGGTGCCCGGAGACTTGGTCTGGGGCGCCACGGCCAGGATTTTGACGGAGTTTCTTGAACTCATTACCCGTGACAATGAGTCGTGAGTCATGATCTCGGCGGCGGGAGGGCGAATCCAGTGGAACGCTCCTCGACGAATCGAAGATCAAGCAGGGCGACCATCGTGCTCTCGGGAAAATTGAAATGCCTACTCATCTAGATTTGCCTGACGGTCCAAAGATGCCTTGAGAGCAATTGTGGTGCCATGTCTGCCACCGATGTTGTCTGTAGGAGCCGACAGGGCCGGTCCGTGATACCCGGTTATCCGGTAGATTGATAGCACCGCAACGCCCTGGTGGCGGTTTATAACGGAGGTCATTGTGGCTGAGGTAGAGATCGGCATTTACAAGTCGGCACGTCAAGCGTACGGTTTTGACGACATTGCGATTGTGCCGTCTCGCCGAACTCGTGACCCCGAAGACGTTGACATCGCCTGGCAGCTCGACGCCTACAAGTTTGAACTCCCTCTCCTCGCCTCCGCTATGGACGGCGTAGTTTCTCCAGCCACCGCAATTGAAATCGGCAAGCTCGGCGGCCTCGGCGTCTTGAACCTCGAAGGACTGTGGACGCGATACGACGACCCCACTCCACTCTTCGCCGAAATCCGCGAACTCGACAATGACAAGGCGACGGCCCGCATGCAGCAGATGTATCTCGAGCCAATCAAGTTGGAGCTCGTTACGCAGCGCATTCGTGAAATGAAGGCCGCCGGCGTTACCACGTCGGCCTCAGTGACACCACAACGTACGAACTGGATGGCTAAGGCCATCGCCGATGCCGAGTTGGACATTCTGGTTATTCAGGGCACGGTGGTATCGGCCGAACACGTCAGCAAGACGGTCGAGCCTCTCAACCTCAAGAGCTTCATTCGTGAATTCGAAATCCCGACAATCGTTGGTGGCTGTGCCAGTTACCAGGCGGCCTTGCACTTGATGCGCACGGGCGCCGTAGGTGTCCTCGTGGGCGTCGGCCCTGGTAATGCCTGCACCACCCGAGGCGTACTTGGTATCGGAGTTCCTCAAGCGACGGCCATCGCGGACGTTGCTGGTGCTCGCATGCGCCACCTCGACGAAACTGGTGTCTACGTCCACGTCATCGCCGACGGCGGCATGAGCAAGGGCGGCGACGTCGCCAAGGCCATCGCCTGCGGTGCTGATGCCGTAATGATCGGTTCACCTCTCTCCAGCGCTCTCGAAGCACCGGCCCGCGGTTTCCACTGGGGCATGGCCACCTTCCACCCCACGTTGCCTCGCGGCGCCCGCGTGCGGACTGAAGTGCGCGGCTCGTTGCGCGAAATTCTTCTCGGCCCCGCTACGGAGAACGATGGTCGTATGAACCTCTTCGGCGCACTCCGCACCTCGATGGCTACGTGTGGTTACGAGACTCTGAAGGAATTCCAAAAGGCCGAGATCATGCTCGCCCCCTCTCTGCAAACTGAAGGAAAGCAGCTCCAGCGCGCGCAGGGCGTCGGCATGGGCCATTGAGCTCAACCGTTCTCGTAGTTGACTTTGGAGCGCAGTACGCGCAACTGATTGCGCGTCGTGTCCGAGAGGCTCACGTTTTTTCTGAGATAGTCCCGGCTTCGATTAGCGCCGATGAAGTTCGCCGTCGAGCTCCTGGGGCCATCATCTTGTCCGGTGGTCCAAAGTCGGTCTACGAAACCCCGGCTCCCTCGTTGGACCCGGGTATCTACGAACTCGGTATTCCGATTCTCGGTATCTGTTACGGAGCCCAACTCATGGCGCAGCAGCTTGGCGGGGTAGTGACCTCGACCGGCGGCGGTGAGTACGGACGAACCACGCTCACCCGCAATGGTGTTAGCGATCTCTTGGCGGAAGTGCCCGAAGCGTCCGACAGCTGGATGAGCCATGGTGACGCCATCACTCAGGTGCCGGAGGGGTTTGTAGCCACAGCTTCAACGCCGTTAGCTCCCATCGCCGCGATGGAAGACAACGTCCGTCGCTTTTACGCCGTGCAGTACCACCCTGAAGTAGCGCACTGTGAATTCGGTCAAGACATCATCGAAAACTTCCTTCACCACCTGGCCGCACTCCCCGCCTCGTGGACGAATACCAACATCATCGACGACCAGGTGGCGATTATTCGCGAGAAGGTTGGCTCCGAGCGCGTGCTGTGTGCCCTCTCCGGTGGCGTTGACTCAGCCGTGGCTGCCGCCATGGTGACGCGCGCCATTGGGAAGCAGCTCACGTGCGTCTTTGTGGACACGGGGCTTATGCGCGCCAACGAGGGCGAACAGATTGAGCAGACGTTCGTTAAGCAGTTTGGCGTCGAGTTGATTCACGTCAAGGCTCAGGACCGTTTCTTCGACGCCCTCGCTGGCGTGACTGACCCCGAGCGCAAGCGCAAGATCATCGGCGAACTCTTCATCCGAGAGTTTGAAGCTGTCGCTCGCGAACTCGGCGCTGGCGGCGAAGGCCCCCGCTTCTTGGTGCAAGGGACGCTGTATCCCGATGTCATCGAATCAGGATCGGGTCACGCCGCCAATATCAAGAGTCACCACAACGTCGGGGGTCTCCCCGAAGACCTGTCCTTCGACTTGATTGAACCGCTTCGTACGTTGTTTAAGGATGAAGTTCGCAAGGTTGGCGAAGAGTTAGGTCTCCCGAGTGAGATTGTCTGGCGTCAGCCCTTTCCGGGGCCTGGACTCGGCGTACGCATTATTGGTGAAGTGACCCGCGAGCGGGCTGAGATTCTGCGAGCTGCCGACTACGTCGTGGTGGATGAAATTCGCAAGGCCGGACTGTATCGAGAACTGTGGCAGAGCTTCGCCGTGTTACCGGCGGTCCGTACAGTGGGCGTTATGGGCGATGGCCGAACCTACGCGTATCCAATTATCATTCGCGCCGTGACGAGCGATGACGCCATGACAGCGGACTGGGCCCGCCTGCCCTATGACGTCATCGAATCGATTTCGAACCGACTTATTCGTGAAGTTCCGGGTGTGAATCGCGTTGCGTTGGACGTAACGAGTAAGCCACCAGGCACGATTGAGTGGGAGTGAGCCAAGACTCGTTTGGCGATGCGGAGCTTTGGGGTGACCAGTCTCCGGCTCCGTTCCTAGACGCTGCGCGTCTCACTGATGACCTCACTGACCCGCAACGCCAAGCGGTGACTCACCCCGGTGGGCCACTACTTGTTGTGGCTGGAGCCGGATCCGGTAAGACCCGTGTTCTAACTCGACGAGTCGCCTATCTCCTCGAAGTCGACCGCGTGGCGCCCTGGGAGATACTGGCGATCACTTTCACCAATAAGGCCGCAGACGAGATGAAGCGCCGGGTGGCCGAACTAGTCGGTAGCCGCTCGGAACGCATGTGGGTCCAAACCTTCCACTCTGCCTGCCTGCGTCTGTTGCGAGCGAATGCAGGCGTCTTGGGCTTTGAGCCTGGTTTTACGATTTATGACTCCGATGAGAGTCGCAGTGAAGTCGAGCGGATCATGAAGGACTTCGGTATCGACGTGAAGGCGACGAAGCCGCGATCGGTATTGGCCATGATCTCAGCAGCCAAGAACGCAATGCAGTCTCCAGATGCCTATCTCGAAGTTGATGCCGATCCCAAGCGCGAGATGGTGGCCAAGGTCTACCAACGCTACGAAGACTCCTTGCGCCGTGCGAACGCGATGGACTTCGATGACTTGCTACTCAACGCCGTTCGCATGCTGCAAAAAGATGCCGACGTTCGTCAGCGGTACCAACGTCAGTTTCGTCATGTCCTGGTCGATGAGTTTCAAGACACCAACGGCGTGCAGAACAAGCTCGTGGAGATTTTGGCTGAACACCACGGCAATATCTGTGTCGTCGGCGACGCCGATCAATCGATCTATCGATTCCGAGCGGCCGACGTTCGCAACATTCTCCAGTTTGCGCAACACCACCCCGACACCACCACCGTCCTGCTCGAAGAAAACTTTCGCTCCACTCAGACCATCCTGGATGCCGCCAACGCCGTCATCGACCGGAACGAATCACGCATCCCGAAGAATCTCTTCACGCAACGTGGGCGGGGCGACAAGATTCGCCGCTACGCCGGCGAGGATGAGTACGACGAGGGTCGTTGGGTCATCTCCGAGTTACGTCGTTTTCGCAACGACTACAGCATTGAGTGGCGCGAAATGGCCATTTTCTATCGAACCAACGCGCAGAGTCGTGTCCTCGAAGAACAGTGCATCCGTGCCGGCGTGCCCTACCGGGTGATTTCGGGACTTCGTTTCTACGATCGCAAAGAAGTAAAAGACGTTTTGGCCTACGCCCGACTGCTCGTCAATCCCCGCGATGACGTGGCCTCGCGTCGAGTGATTAACGAACCCCGTCGGGGCGTTGGAGCAGTCGCATTGACCAAATTGCAGTCCTACGCAACCGATCACAACATCTCCTTCTCAGAAGCGGTGAGATTTTCGGAAGAGGCCGGAGTCGCGGGGAAGGCAGGGTCGGGCGTGCGTCAGTTCGCAGCGCTGGTCGACGAGTTACGGGCCCTCTCTAATGACCTACCCCCCGGTGAGATGATTCAAGCCATCGCCCGAGAGAGCGGAATTCTCGACGAGCTACTCACCGACGGTAGTGATGAAGCAAGGAGCCGCATCGAGAACCTCGGTGAACTCGCGAGCGCGGCTGCCGAGTACGAATCGATGATGGAGTTCCTCGAGCGACTCGCACTAAGTGCTGAGAGCGACCAGCTCGATGCCAGTGCTGGTGCCGTGTCGCTCATGACTATGCACGTGGCTAAGGGATTGGAATTCCCGGCTGTTGTAATCACGGGACTCGAAGAAGGCATGTTCCCTCACTCGCGGGCCCTCGTCGATCAAGCTGAATTGGAAGAGGAGCGGCGCCTCTGCTACGTCGGCATCACGAGAGCGATGCGCCACCTTTCGCTGACCCACGCCTGGAGCCGCACGATGTGGGGTCGTCGCATGGATGCGATCACCAGTCGGTTCTGGAATGAAGTACCCGAGGAACTCTGTGAAGAATGTTCAGTCGTTAAGCCCATGCGGCGCAGCAGCTTTAGCGATGCTGATTACGGCTTCGAAGGTCGCTCCAGTGACTTCACCGCCGGTCGCGCGTTTGGGGCCGCCACACCCCAAGAGGCCCGTGGTTCTGGGGCTGAACAACTCGGACTGCGCAGTGGTGATCGGATTGTTCACGACCGTTTTGGCCCGGGTACCGTGCTGAGTGTGGCCGGTGAGGGGGATCGCACTCGGGCCTTCGTGCGCTTTGACGAAGGCCAGTCTGAGAAGCAGTTAGTCCTCTCGATCTCACCCCTCAAGCGTCTCTAGGAGAAAAGTCAATACGATTACGTCATGCAAGATGAGGGCACTCCGCAAAATCGACGTGCACCTTTCACCGCTTCGCCACCCCGCGTGAAAGCACCGCTTCGCCACCCCCGCTACGTCTACCTACGTCGTCGCATTGTCTTTGGCCTGGCGTTCATGACGTTGACGTACGGGATCTACCTCGGAGTAACCCTCGCGGTCGCGCTGACGAACCAGTCGTACGGTGTTTCTTTGTCGGCCCGCGGCGCCGAGTGGGGTCGCGAGCACGGCATGGGATGGGCCGTCACCTGGGTGGAGCAGCGGTACTACTCCATTAACAAACCAAAGACTGGTGGTACTCCCGAGTCCAACCAGTTTGGTTCGGGTTCAACCGCGATCGATATTCCTCGCACGGGTCACCTCCCGGCTCCGGCCACCGTGTCGACGCCCGCCAAGTCGCCACAGGCTGGTGAGGGTGTGTGGCACCCCGTCGGACGTACGACGGCATCCGGGATTCCCGCTATCTACGAGGCTTTCATTCGTCCCGATGCCGTTCACACGAGTTACGTAGTAGGCCTCGCTTGGATGGACCCCACCTTGCTCGAAGCGCGTCTCTACTCGGGATCGTTTATTCCCGGTGGCGGCCCCTATAAGCACAGCGCACCGATTCTCCCGAAGACTACGGGGAGCTTGGTGGCGGCATTTAACGCCGGCTTCCGCATGCAAGATGCCAACGGCGGGTACTACACCGACAACAAAACTGTGCTGCCTCTCCGTAAAGGCGCCGCCGCCGTGGTGATTTTCAAAGACGGCACGATGACCGTAGGTAAGTGGGGGCGCGATATCAAGATGTCGAGTTCGGTGCGTGAAGTCCGACAGAACCTCGACCTCATCGTGGACGACAGTCGCCCCGTGGCGGGATTGGATTCAACCAATACGAAGCGCTGGGGCGCCACCCTGGGTGGAAAGTTTGATGTGTGGCGCAGCGGTATTGGCGTGACTGAAAATGGCGCGCTGGTCTACGCCGGCGGACCAGCACTCACTATCAGTGCGCTCGCCGATGTTTTAACTCGCGCCGGTGCGGTTCGGGCCATGGAACTTGACATCAATACCGACTGGGTGCAGTACTCAATCTTCAACGCCCCCTTAGGCGCAACGATCAACGGTGGCCACGGGAAGAGCCTGGTCTCGTCGATGGTCGGACTACCGAGTCGTTACTTCACGACGTGGTGGAACCGAGACTTCTTTACTGTTTCCTTGCGGCCCGCCGAAACAACGGTGACCACTACCACCAAGCCTTAGCGCTCTTCGTTGATCTTGCGCCAGAGGGGTGCGGGCAGGTGGCGCAGTATCGCAAAGAGCCACTTCATGATGCTCGGCGAGTAGATAACGAGAGCGGGCGTACCGAGGCCGCTCACGATGTCTTGCGCGACACGTTCGGCGTCGACAGAAAATGGCGCCGGCTTGAGGCCGGCAGTCATCTTGGTGTGCACGAAACCGGGTCGCACAATCTGCAACGTGACGCCGGTCCCGATGAGCGAGTCCGCCAGACCTTCGCAGAGGCGATCCAGGCCGGCCTTGGCACCGCTGTAGAGATACGAACCGCGGCGCACACGAATCCCGGCCACGGAACTAATCACCACAATGCGGCCAGATCCTTGAGCGACCATGCGCTGTCGCAATGCCGCGAGTGCTGTGACCGGCCAGGCGTAGTTCACAATGGACATTCGGGCGGCCGCGACGGGGTCGTTCTCGTCGAGCAACTGGTCACCGAGGAGTCCCACGGCGATGATGACGAGATCGACGGGCGCCCCAATCGCGGCGAACGACTGAGCGACGGTTGATTCGGCTGAGGTCACATCTTGCGCATCGAAAGTCACGAGGTGCGTAGTGGTAGCACCGGCACTCGCAGCTTCCTGGGCCGCTTCCTTGAGCAGCGACTCATTACGTCCGGCCAAGACGACGGTACGAGCGCGTGCGGCACAGAGTTTCTTGGTGACCTCCCGAGCGATGTCGGAACTTCCGCCGAGAACAACGACGGTTTGGGGCTGTCCAAATGCATTTTCCATAGTGCCTACTTTCGAATTAGTTCAAGCCGGCGAGCGAGGTCGCTGGTGATGACGGTATTGGGGTCGATTTGATACTTAATGTGCAACAGCTCTTCAAAGCGTGGGTACATCGCGCGAAACGTGGCTGGATCAAGTCGTGCATCTTTGGCGAGATAGACGCGACCGCCGGCCTCTAAGACGAGCGCGTCGAGTTTGTCGAGAACTCCCGGCAGAGCAGCTGGACCAACGGGTAAATCAAGGGCCAGCGTCCACCCAGGCATGGGGAAGGACAGTGGTCCGGGGGTACCTTCACCAAAACGTTTGAGAACCGCCAGGAAACTGGGCACTCGTGACTCGGAGAGCAGCTTGATGGCCTGGACCACAGTCTCACTGGCCGAATCGGGAACGGCGAACTGATACTGGACAAAACCGCGCCGACCGTAGAGGCGGTTCCAGTCACGCACGCCATCGAGTGGATGGAAGAAGGCCCCGATACTTTGCTCTTCACCCCGGCGTTGCTTCGGAGCCATACGGAACCAGAGTTCGTTAAAGGCCCGAATTGAAAGACCGTTGAGCAACCCGCTCGGGGCGGAGAAGGGGACACCGATCTTTGCGTCGCGAGGGGACTGACGTGCGCCACTGCTCTCGGCGTGGTCGCCTCGGGTCAGGATGGCGCGGCCCATGGTGGCCCCAGTTGTCATGCAATCCACCCACGCGACGGAGTATCGGTAGCGGTGATCACCGCTCTGCATCTCGTGCATCACGGCCTCGAGATTGGCGAAGCGTGTGGTGTCGACCACGACCTTGTCGCTGGTGACGGCCAAGAGTTGAATCTGGGCACGGAGTACGACACCCGTTAGACCCATGCCGCCGACGGTGGCCCAGAAGAGTTCGGCCTGTTCCGTGGGGCTGCAGGCAATCGTGCCAGTCGGCGTGGCCAAAATAAGGGAGCGCACGTGATGGCCGAACGATCCATCGACGTGATGGTTCTTGCCGTGGACGTCTGCGGCGATGGCACCACCGACACTCACTTGCCGGGTACCGGGCGTCACGGGTACAAACCAACCCTGAGGGAGACCGACGCGAATCAAGTCGTCAATCGTCACGCCGGCATCGACCCAGACCGAGCCGTCGGAGGCGATCTCATCCATCACGGTCATGGCGCTGTTACGGAGAACTAATCCTCCGGCGAGTTGCGCCGCGTCTCCGTAACTTCGACCGAGTCCTCGAGAGAGCACGTGGCTCGAAGTACGCAGGAGTCCCGTTACTTCTTCAGCCGTGGGCTCGAGCACGTCGGCCACGCTCGGGGCCGTGCGGCCCCAGCCGTAAAGCTTTTCGCGGCTCACGCGTGGATACCTAAGACGAAGAGTATGGCCCAGAGGAGGCCAAGGGCTTGCAGGGTGTGGTCGCTAAAGACGAGATCTTCGGGCGCACCACCATCACCTCGTTCGAGTCGCCGCAGAATGTGCAAGATGGCGACGACCACTGGCACCGCGGTTAAGCGAATGAGTACGACGCGGTGATGGACATTAGAAAGACCGGTGGGGGAGACATCAAAGGCCCAGAGACAGTAGGTCGTCACGACGACGGAGGCGACGAGTATGAGAGCCGATCGGAGAAATTCGGGGGTGTATTCCGCTAGTACGGCGCGGTGAGCGGAGGCAGTGCCACCGAGCTCTTTGAGTTCGGCCGTACGTTTACCGATGACTAGAAAGAGCGCCGCGAAGGCCGTCACGGCGAGGAACCAACTCGAAACGTAGAGATCGCTGGCGACGGCCCCACCGAGAGCCCGAAGAAAGAAGCCACTGGCCACAATGGCGAACTCGATTACGGGCTGGCGTTTCAAAGCAATGGAGTACGCCAAAGTCAGAGCTACGTACGTTACGAGGACAAAGAAGAGGTCGTGGCCCGATGCGCCAGCGCACCAAGAGGTGGCCGTAGCGCCGAACAGGAGAACTACGGCTAGGACGAAGGCGAGAGGAGGCGGCACGACCCCGGATGCAATAGCTCGGAACTTTTTGGTGGGGTGGAGCCGATCGGCTGACCGATCCCGAAGGTCGTTGATTAAGTAGAGACCGCTCGCGGCGAGGGTGAAGGCCAGGAAGGCTCCGGCAGTGTGACGCAGCGTGGCGCCGATCGTGATCTGCCCGGCAGCGGCCGGAGCAATGATGACGAGCCCGTTTTTAATCCATTGCCGTGGGCGGAGGGCGCTGACGACACCAGTCAGAAGATTGCGAGGTTGCTGCACGGATAAACGCTAGTGCTCAACTGGCGGAAGTTCCGGAGCCATCCGAAAGAACGGGAATCTCTGTCGAACTCCGTCTTGGAACGAGTCAATCGAGACCGATTTGAACAACTGGAAGGGGCGTGGCCAAAAGCCATCTATGCTCTTAAACCGATGAAGCGGACGTATCGCGTAGTGGTAGCTAAGCCGGGCCTTGATGGTCACGACCGAGGAGCGAAGATCATCGCTCGTGCCCTTCGTGACGCTGGTTTTGAGGTCGTCTACACGGGTCTGCACCAGACGGCCGATCAAATCGTCCAGGCCGTTATCCAAGAAGACGCTGACGCCCTCGGCCTATCCCTCCTATCCGGCGCACACCTGGTGCTCGTCCCGCGCATCATTGAGCAGCTCCGCGCTGCCGGTCGCGAAGACGTTCTGGTTGTCGTTGGCGGCATTATTCCTGAAGACGACATCGCCCCCCTCGCGGCCGCCGGTGTCGCACGAGTCTTTACCCCTGGTTCACCACTTGGTGAGATCGGCACGTGGCTAGAGAGCGCATTAGACGAACGAGAGCCCGCGTAAGCGGCAAAGTGGCGTACCCACGCCGAAAGTGAGAAGTCATGGACCTCTTCGAATACCAGGGCAAGCAGTACTTTGCTCGCTACGACATCCCTGTTTCACCAGGTGACGCCACTGACTCGGTCGACGAGGCCGTTGCCATTGCCGATCGCATTGGGTATCCCGTTGTTGTGAAGGCGCAAGTCAAGGTCGGTGGACGTGGCAAGGCCGGTGGTATTCAACTCGCCGACAACGCCGAAGAAGTTCGTAAGCACGCCACCAACATCTTGGGCATGGACATCAAGGGTCACATCGTTCACATCATCTGGATCGAGCGTTCGAGCGACATTAAGAAGGAGTACTACGCCTCCTTCACTTTGGACCGTCCCAACAAAAAGCATCTCGGCATGCTGAGTGCTCAGGGTGGCGTGGAGATTGAAGTGGTGGCCGAAGAGGACCCCACCGCCATCGCGCTGCTCTCGATTGACCCCATCAAGGGTCTCGACCTCGCCACGGCTCAGCAGTGGGTGAAGGACGCCAAACTCGACGAAGAGGCTCAGGCTCAGGCTGCGGAACTACTCATCAAGCTCTACCGGTGCTACACCGAAGGTGACTGTGACCTCGCCGAGATCAACCCGTTGATCTTGACGCCCCAGGGCAACGTGCACGCCCTCGACGCCAAGGTCACCTTGGACGAGAACGCCTCGTACCGTCACCCCGAGTGGGAGGCCTTCCGCGTCAATGAGACCGAGGACCCTCGCGAAAAGATGGCCAAGGAAAAGGGCCTCAACTACATCGGTCTCGACGGCACCGTCGGCATCATCGCCAACGGCGCTGGCCTGGCCATGAGCACTCTCGACGTTGTCAACCAGGTTGGCGGCACGGCCGCCAACTTCCTCGACATCGGTGGTGGCGCTAACGCTGACGTAATGGCCGCGGCCCTTGAAGTCATCAACGCCGACCCAAAGGTCAAGGCGATTTTCGTCAACATCTTCGGCGGTATTACCCGCGTCGACGAAGTAGCCAAGGGTGTCCTCGGCGCACTCGAGAAGGTGACCATTAACTCACCCATCGTGTTGCGCCTCGACGGCACGAACGCCGTTGAGGGTCGCGCCATTTTGCAGCCCCATCTGAACGACAAGTTGATCACCGAACCGACCATGCTCGACGCTGCCCGCAAGGCCGTTGGCTTGGCAAACGCCTAAGGAAGAACCATGAGCATTTTTGTAGACGAAAACACCAAAGTCATTGTCCAGGGTCTCACCGGTGGTCAGGGTCGTTTCCACGGCCTGCGTAACCGCGACTACGGCACCAAGGTCGTCGGCGGCGTAACGCCCGGCAAGGGTGGCACCGACGTCGACGGTATCCCCGTCTTCAACTCGGTCAAGGAAGCCGTTGACGCCACTGGCGCCACCGCATCCTTCGTTTCGGTCCCACCGAAGTTTGCCGCCGCCGCCATCATGGAGGCCGCCGAAGGTGGCATTACCTTCATCGTGTGCATCACCGAAGGTATTCCCGCCCAGGACGAGGCCGTGACGTACAACCGCTTGAAGCAGGAGTTCCCGAACGTTCGCCTGCTCGGCCCGAACTGCCCCGGCATCATCAGCCCCGGAAAGTGCAACATCGGCATTACGTCCGGTGACATCGCCCTCGCCGGCGGTCCTGTGGGCATCGTGTCACGCTCCGGTACCTTGACCTACCAGGCGCTTCACGAGCTGAGTCAGCAGGGCATCGGTCAGACCACCTGCGTCGGTATCGGTGGCGACCCCGTCCCCGGCACTAACTTCATCGACTGCCTCAAGGCCTTCAACGACGACCCCGAAACCAAGGCCGTCATGATGATCGGTGAGATCGGCGGAAGCGAAGAAGAGAACGCGGCCGAGTGGATCAAGGCCAACATGACCAAGCCCGTCGTTTCGTACATCGCCGGTGTTACCGCGCCTCCCGGACGCAAGATGGGTCACGCTGGAGCCATCATCTCGGGCTCGAAGGGAACGGCTCAGGCCAAGATGGACGCGCTGCGCGCAGCTGGCGTTCACGTCTGCCAGAACCCCACCGAGGCCGGCGAAAAGATGGTCGAAATCGTCCGAGCGCTCTAAGCGCGTGGCCAGCCCTCGCCTCGCCGTCTTGGTCTCTGGATCAGGCACGATTCTCGAGTCGATCCTGGCCGACGGAATTCACGTAGACGTGGTGCTGGCCGATCGGCCGTGTCGCGGACTCGAACTAGCTACGGCGGCGGGGATCCCTGCCGCTTTAGTTAATCGGAGTGACTTTGGTGGATTCTCCGCTTCGTTTGAGCGCGAGAACTACTCACTCGCCGTGATCGAAACGCTGCGTCACCACGATGTCAGCCTCATTGCGATGGCCGGCTTTGGGACGGTTACATCGGGTGCCTTTCACGAGGCATTCCCCGGCGTCGTGCTCAACACCCATCCCTCGCTTCTGCCGGACTTCAAGGGCTGGCACGCCGTACGTGACGCACTAGCCGCGGACGTGGTGGTAACGGGCTGCACGGTTCACATCGCCACCGAGGATCTGGATGAGGGACCCATCCTCGCGCAGCGAGAGGTGTCAGTCGAACCGGGAGACACCGAAGAATCACTACAGGAGCGCATCAAGCAGACCGAGCGGGTCGTCTATCCCCAGGTCATTCGCGCTGTGGTCTCGGCTATGGAGGCCGGGGCTTCTCCCGAAAGTGTCTCGCTGTAGCCGCAGAGTCGTCTTGAAAGGTCGGCCACGGTCGATTAGTAGGATGGTGGCAGTTCTTGGGGGATTCTCCGAAAGTGAGGCCACGAAATGCGAGCTCTACTGAGTGTCTGGGATAAGACCGGACTACTGGAGTTCGCCCGCGGCCTCGAAGCCCTGAACATCGATCTCATCGCCTCCGGAGGCACCTCTACGGCCCTCTCAGAGGCCGGGATTGCCCACCAGAAGGTCGAAGAGGTGACCCAGTCACCCGAGATGCTTGACGGCCGCGTCAAGACCCTTCACCCCAAGATTCATGGGGGCATTTTGGCGGATCGCAGTAAGTCGAGCCATCTCGCCGACCTCGAGGCCAACGGCATCACGGCCATCGACTTGGTCGTCTGCAATCTCTACCCCTTTCATATGGACCCCTCCGTTGAACTCATCGACATTGGCGGACCGACCATGGTGCGCGCTTCAGCGAAGAACCATCAGCACGTCGGCATCGTGACCAACCCCGCGCAGTACGACACGGTGTTGGTCGAGTTGAAGGCCAGCGGCGCGCTCGCCGACGCGACCCGCCACCAGTTGGCCCGTGACGCCTTCGCTCACACCGCGGCCTACGACGCGGCGATTGTGGCCTGGTTCGATCAGGGGGGCGTCATCGGCGAAGCCCCCAACGCCACGGACGCTGTCGTCCCGCCGACCCTGCACTTGTCGCTGGATCGTGCCGACATTGTTCGCTACGGCGAGAACCCCCACCAGATTGGTGCTCGCTACCGTCTG
>JBAXMO010000002.1:0-43546 GCA_037134255.1 Actinomycetes bacterium
TGGGCCTCAAGCTTGGCCTGAGCGGGGTCGTAGACGCCGCAAGGCAGGTCGCAGTGAGCCGAAACGGCAGTGGCGGTGCCGTCAAAGGCGGCGGTAATGCGCTGAAAGACGTTCATAAGTCTCCCTTTCCAAGAAATGCCGACCAGGGTCGGTCGACGCGTTGTTGTGGTTTAGGTTAGCGACCATGCTCGTTCGTGCCCTCGCCGCGTTACTGCGCCCCGTGATGCGGCGAATTGTCGTCGACGGTGTGTCAATGATTCCCACGTATCAACCAGGGGAGTATGTCTGGGCTCTGAGGCGTTGGCGACCATTGCGCGCCGAAATGGTGGTCGTGGTGGGCCTTCCGGACGACATTTCTCGGGAGATCATGAAGCGGGTCGAATCGGTCACCGGTGATACGGCTTGGCTGACTGGTGATAATTCCCATGCCTCAACGGACTCACGTTCCTTCGGGGCCGTATCCAACAGGGCCATTACGTGGGTGGTGTACCCCCAACGCTCGGCTATTCCACTTTCGACGTGAACCTCCTACGCTGTAGGGGTGAGTGAAAATCGAGAGGGACTTGGTGGATTTATCCACGAGCACCGGGCCAAGGCGCAGATATCGCTACGCAAGCTGGGCGAACTCGCTGGGGTTTCCAACGTCTATCTTTCGCAGATTGAGGCAAACCTTCGTCGCCCGAGTGCCGACATCCTCCAACGAATCGCCAAGGGTCTCCAGATTTCCGCAGAATCCCTCTACGTCCAAGCGGGGATATTGGACGAGGAGCGCCAGGGCTCCACAGAGGTGAGTATCCAATCTGACGCCCGCCTAACTGAATCACAGCGTCAAGCACTACTCACAATTCTCCGGAGCTTTCTGGCCGATAATGCCCCCGCTACTAAAGATGAGACGGCGTAATGGCTCGTCTCGCCGTTCTCTCGTACCACACCTCGCCGTTGGCACAACCAGGCACTGGTGATGGCGGTGGGATGAATGTCTACGTTCGTGAAATGGGAGCGGCGTTAGCTCGCCAGGGTCACGCCGTCGATATTTACACCCGACGCGACAGCCCCACGCAGCGTGATCAAGTTCAAGTGGAGCCGGGCCTGACCGTGCATCACGTCACGGCTGGTCCAACGACTTCGCTGCCGATGAGCGAACTACGACTGTGGGTTGATGACTTTGCTCGTTCCGTTGGTGTCTTGATGGGCTGCAATGCCAAGCCTGACATGTTGCACGCGAACTACTGGCTAAGTGGGATCGCTGGTCACTGGTTGAAGCACGAACTGGATATTCCGCTCGTGACGACGTTCCACACACTGGACCGCGTCAAGGCTCTGACCTATGGCGAGCCTTCGAGCGAACGAGCGGCCGATGAAGAGCGCATCATGGCCTGTTCGGATGCCGTGTTGGCTAGCTGCGATATTGAGGCGCAACAAATCGTGGACTTCTACGACGCCAATCCGGCACGTGTCCATATCGTTCCTCTCGGTGTCGAGCACGCATTCTTTTCACCAGGCAACAAGGCGGAGGCACGACGGGCACTTGGCATGCCCACCGACGAGGCGCTCCTGCTCTTTGCGGGACGCATCCAAGATCTCAAGGGTGTTGACCTCGCCCTCGAAGCCTTTATTGAAGTCCGTCGCCGAAATGGCACGGGCCATTTGGCAATCGTTGGTGGCCCGAGCGGCGCGAACGGCCGCGAGACTCTAGACCGTGTCCAACGCCGAATCGCCGAAGCGGGTGTTATCGAATCGGTATCACTCGTGGCGCCTCAGACCCACCAGTTGCTCTCGTCATGGTTCCGCGCGGCCGACCTGACACTGGTTCCTTCTTTGGCAGAAAGTTTTGGTCTCGTTGCCCTCGAGTCAGCGGCATGTGGAACGCCCGTAGTGGCTTCCGCCGTGGGTGGACTGCTGACCCTTGTCGCCCCCGGCAAAAACGGCCTGCTCTTAGCGTCACGCGAACCACAGGACTGGGCCGACGCCATCGAACGAGTATTGGATCCCGCTGTGAGTGCCGGTATGGCCCAAGCCAGTGCGACGATGGCCCTGCAATACACGTGGAGGCATACGGCCGAAGCAATCTCCGATCTAGTGCACCGACTTCAGTCGGGCGCCCTGTTGCTCTGTCCCTAATGAGCTCGACCCCCATCACTGACGCGGCGGCTGCGGAGAATTTTTCTCAGCTTCTCGATTCGTGGGCACAACTACTGCTCGACGAAGATTTGCTGATCGCTGCTGAGACTGGCCTCTCGTATGACGGCAAGCGTCAGTGGCTCCTTCGCTTTGCTGGCGAAGAGAAGCAGTTCGTGGCCATCTGGATGACGCTTCGCCAGCGAACGGTCTACGTTGAGATTGAACTGATGCCTCCGCCGGAAGAGAACGTTTCTGAAGTGTTGACGATGGCGCTGGCGAAAAATTTCGAGCTCTATCCTCTCCATCTGGCGATTGGTCCCGATAATGGGATCTACCTCGTGATGCGATTCCCCGTGGGCGATGCCTCCAGTGAACTATTCGATGAAATCAGTGGCGCGGCTCTTCGCTACGTCGATGAGCTGTTCCCCACCTTGATGGCTCGTGGCTATGCGTCGGCATATCGCCGCCGTATTTCTTCGAAAGCCGCTAAGTAGCCCGTAGTTCTTTGTCACGGCGATGGGGCGGTGGCGCCAAGGTCCGGACCCCCTCGTTAAATCGGTCTTTCACAACTGCACTAGCGTGTAGGAATGGCATTTGACCTCATAATCGTTGGCGGCGGACGCATGGGCGGAGCGCTCGCCAAGGGCCTCATCGCGGCGGGCTGGTGCACACCAGATCGTCTCGCGATTATTGAATCCGCGGTACAAACTCGTGATGAACTCACAGGCGAACTTCCCGGTGTGACCGTGCTCGCTTCTCTCGAACTCGAGCACGTCGACCCTGAGGTCACCAGCGCCATCCTGGCGGTCAAGCCCGACCAAGCCGAAGGTGCGGCCCGTCTCATTGGCGCCGTTGGTATCCGACGCGTGCTGTCCGTCGTGGCGGGGCTGTCAACGAAGCGCATCGAAGCCACGCTTCCCAATGGCGCGGCCGTTATCCGCTCGATGCCCAATACTCCCGTGCTCGTCGGCAAGGGTGTGTCAGCAATTTCCGGTGGTGATTTTGCGACCAAGGATGACCTGGACTGGGCCACGTCGGTGCTCGGTGCCGTGGGCATCGTTGTGCGAGTGAGCGAAAAGCACATGGATACCGTGACGGGACTTTCCGGTCCCATGCCGGCCTACCTCTACATGGTGGTTGAGGCCTTGGTCGAAGCCGGTGTCCACCAGGGCCTTACCCGTGAAGTGTCACGCCAACTGGTTATCGGTACCTTCGAAGGTTCTGCCGCCCTCTTGGCCGCATCAGACTCAACGCCCGAAGAACTCCGAAGCCAAGTGACTTCACCGGGTGGAACAACCGCCGCGGGGCTGCGCATGCTCGAAGCCCGTGCTGTTCGCGCCGCATTCCTCGAAGCTGTTGCCGCCGCCTCCGAGCGCAGTCGCCAACTGGGTCGCTAGGAACGGACTCCATAATGTCGAGTGCCATCAATCGCAATCGCCAATTGTCTGAGCCCACAATTGCCAGACTTCCGGTCTATCAACGAATCGCGCAAGAGATGCTGCGGCGTGGTTTGACTAAGACCGATTCACAGCGACTCGGTGATCTCGCCGGCGTCACGGCCGCAACCGTTCGCCGTGACCTTTCGGGGCTCGGGCCCCTCGGTACGCGAGGCTCGGGATACGACGTGCAGACTCTTGAAGTCCAAATCGATGAGGCCCTCGGTCACAACCGTCTCTACGACGTGGTCATTATCGGACTGGGAAACCTCGGCCGGGCGCTCGTGGGTTCCAACAACTTTCTCATTCGTGGCGCCCAGATTGTCGGGCTCTACGACGTGGATTCCCAGCTTGTGGGTACCGAGATTGCCGGCATCGCTGTGCGTGATCCCCGAGACGGCATCTTGCCGGCCACCATTGGTGTCATCTGCACACCTTCAGAGGTGGCCCAGGATGTGGCCAATGCTCTCGTGGGGGCCAATATCCACGCCATCTTGAACTTCTCGCCCAAGGTGCTCGAAGTACCGGTAGGTACCGCGGTTCGGTACGTGGACTTCTCAATCGAACTGCAGATTTTGGCCTACCACCTCACTAACGGAACCGGACCCCTCGGCGGCGGACTCTTGCGTACATTAGGACTTACGACCCCGCCCGTTGCGGCTCGACCCTCCTAGCATGAGGGCGGAGGTCACGTGTCTTTTCTCTCAGTTGGACTAAATCACGAGCGGGCAACCCTCGATTTATTAGAGCGCGTTACGGTACCTGACGATGAATTCGGCAAGGCTCTCGGCACGCTGTTGGCGAACGCCAATATTCAAGAGGCCGTCTTGGTCTCCACGTGCTTACGCACCGAGGTCTACGCCGTAATCGATCGTTTCCACGGCGCCGTTGAAGAGATCACGGCCACACTTTCGGCTATCACCAACGTTCCTGAAGACGAGATCGCGCCAGTACTAGAAATCCACTTTGATCGCGGTGTGTCAACCCATCTTTTTTCTGTTGCCGCAGGATTGAAGTCAGTGGTGCCTGGTGAGTTTGAGGTACTCGGTCAGCTCCGACGCTCGCTCGAACGGGCCGAAGAAGAGCATGCCGTCGGCGCGGAACTCTCCGCCCTCTTTCAGAGGGCCATTGCTGCCGGTCGCAAGGTTCGTAGCGAAACGGCTATTGCTCGGGGTACGACCAGCTTCGCTCAAGCCACCGTCGATCTCATTCGTAACGAACTTGGCGCCACTACCATCGGCGCTACCGCCGTTGTGTATGGTGCGGGCCAATTAGGCCAGGGCATTGTCAAGGGTCTTAGCGATGATCGCCTCGGGCTCGAGCGCATCATGGTGGCCAATAGGACTGTGGCTAATGCCGATGCCGTATCGGTGGAACTCGCCGATGACCGTGTTAAGGCCATCTCCCTACAGGAGGCTTCTCAGCACCTGCACCAAGCGTCAATTGTGGTGACGGCGATTGAAGTGCCTCACGCACTCTTGGGGATCAGTGACTTTGCGGGGAGCCAGACCCCCGTGCTCGTCGTGGACCTCGGCATGCCCCGTGTAGTTGATGGTGATGTCGACACGCTCTCGCATGTTCGACGGCTCGATATCGCGCACCTCCGTCAAGTGATCGACCGCTCGTTGGCTGAACGTCGTGATGAAATTCAAGCGGCCGAAGAAATCTTGAGGGGCGAAGTCGAGAAATATCTCGAAGATCGTCGGTCCCGTGGCGCTGCTTCAATCGTGGCCGAGTTGCGTGAGCGATTTGAAGATATTCGTCGAGTGGAATTGTCCAAGCGCCAGTCAGATTTCTCATTCATGACTGCGGACCAGTGGGAGATGGTGGAGTCGCTGACCCGTTCCATCGTGGCCAAGATCGCCCACCAGCCCACCCTGGGGCTCAAAGATTCTGCTGGAACGGACCGAGGTCAGCGCCTTACCGAAGCGCTTCGCAACCTCTTTGACCTGTGAGCCACCTGCGACTCGCGACACGTCGATCGCCACTAGCCCTGGCTCAGGCCACGGAGGTCGCGCGCCGACTCGAACTTTTCGGCACGACGTGCGAAATTGTCGAGATTGTTACAACTGGTGATCGTCAAAACGATGTTCCGCTCACCACAATTGCCGGTCAGGGTGTCTTTACCGCTGAGGTTCAACACGCTGTCCTGGAAGGACGAGCCGACGTCGCCGTCCATTCCGCCAAAGATCTTCCGTCGGTAACGCCCGAAGGTCTCATCATCGCCTGCGTCCCCGAACGTCGCGATCCGGCCGATGTGCTCGTGGGCCGCTCATTGGCCGGTCTGGGTCCGGGCGCTACGGTGGCGACCGGCTCTCCTCGCCGCCGATCCCTGTTGGCGGAGCGACGCCCCGACCTGAACTTCGTGGAGCTCCGTGGAAATATGGCGGCCCGTCTGGCGGCCGTTAACGAGTCGGGCATTGACGCCGTCGTGGCCGCAGCGGCAGCCCTTGATCGTCTGGGCTGGAGCGAACAGATCGCCGAGCGCCTCGATCCCGAATGGTTCGTTCCTCAAGTGGGACAAGGGGCCATTGCCTTGGAAACCCGAACCGATGATGCAGTGACGCAGCGGGCACTCGCGGCGATACACGATGCAGATGCTGCTGTTCGCCTGACCTGCGAACGCGCTTTTTTGGCCGAACTCGGTGCGGGCTGTGCGATTCCCGCCGCCGCCCACGCCACGTTGCATAACGGCACTCTCTCCTTAAGCGGAATGATGGCGGCACCATCGGGGATCCGCGTGCTGCGCTTTCGCGAGTCCGGTACTGACGCCCAAGCACTCGGAGTCTTGGTTGCTCGTTACATTCGTGATGAACTTGGTGGCGGCGAACTACCAACGAGTCGGTGACGTGAAGCGCGTAACCCTGACGCGAGAGCCACCTCGAAACGACGAAGTGCGTCTTCGTCTCGAAGGTCGCTGCTTCGTTCAAGAGCTCCCTTTGACCACCACCCGTGAATTTGAGGTGTCGGAAGTCGATCGTGCCCTGGACGGACTGAGTGACGACCCCCAGTCGATTGTGGTCACGAGTGCTCGCGCCGCCATGTTTGTGGCGAGGGCGCAACAACGTTTTCCTCACGCCCACGTGGTGGCCGTCGGCCCCGCCACCCTGCACGCACTCGAGCTGCAGGGCGTGTCGGACGCACATACGTCGCCCGCCCTCTCGGCCACTTCAATCGCCGCGATGGACTTGGCGGCACCCGTGCTTTCACTCGGTGCCCTCCATCCTCGCCCCGAGCTAGCCAACGGCCTGTCGGCGCGTGGCTTGGCCCACACGCACGTTGCCGTCTACGAGACCGTGCCTCGGGTGCTCACCACTACGGATCAAGAGCTGTTGGCTACTTCAGACGTTGTGGTCATCGGTGCCCCTTCGGCGTGGGCGGTGGCGTCTCCTCATGTCCGCCCCGAAACGGTCGTAGTGGCTCAGGGCACGACTACGGCTGAGGTCGTCAGGGCAACCCACCCCGCCGTGGTGATGGCGGCCACCCCCGAAGAAATTGAGCAAGTCCTCTTTTAGTACATGAAATCGTGGCTACTAGCCTGAAGCCATGACTTTCCCGACTGAACGTCCTCGCCGACTCCGCTCGACTGCGGCTCTTCGTCAATTGGTTGCCGAGACCACGCTGAGTTTGGACGACCTCGTGGCGCCACTCTTTGTCGCCGAGGGACTTTCTGAGCCCAAGGCGATTTCTTCACTCCCCGGGCAGTTTCAGCACACCGTGCCGTCACTACTGGCTGAGGTGCGCGAGCTCTATCACCGCGGCGTGCGCAGCCTCATCCTCTTTGGCGTACCGAACTCTAAGGATGAGCTGGGTACGGGCGCCTACGACGCCAACGGAATTGCCCAAGTTGCCCTTCGTGAAATCCGTAGTGAGTTCGGCGACTCAATGGTCATCATGTCGGACCTCTGCTTAGACGAATACACCTCACACGGCCACTGTGGCGTGGTGAAGGCCGACGGAACGGTGGACAACGACGCCACGCTCGAGCTCTATGTGCGCACCGCTTTGGCCCAAGTGGAAGCCGGTGCCCACGTCGTGGCTCCGAGCGGCATGATGGATGGCCAGGTCGGCGCCATTCGCCAGGGTCTCGACGGGGCCGGCCATCTCGACACCGTCATTTTGGCCTACGCCGCCAAGTACGCCAGTGGTCTCTACGGACCCTTCCGTGAAGCCGTCGGCGTGGAGATTGCCGGAGGCGGTAATCGCAAGACCTACCAGCAAGATCCGGCCAATCGCCGCGAATCACTCCGCGAGGCCCGTGCTGATGTTGAGCAGGGTGCGGACATCATCATGGTGAAGCCGGCCATGACGTATCTCGATGTTGTCAGCGACCTTCGCCGTGAACTCGATGTTCCGCTGTGCGCGTATCACGTGAGTGGGGAGTACGCCATGATTAAGGCTGCCGCCGCCAACGGATGGATTGACGGCGAAGTCGTGGCTCTCGAACAGCTCTTGGCTGTTCGTCGCGCCGGTGCCGATTTTGTTCTGACCTATTTCGCTAAAGAGATCGCCGAAGTGTTGCAACGATGACAATGACTAACGAGGCGTGGTTCGATCGCGCAAAGATTGTGATTCCCGGTGGTGTCGATTCGCCAGTGCGTAGTTTCCGTAGTGTCGGCGGAACGCCGTACACCGTTGTTTCGGGTTCAGGTGCCTACGTCACTGACGTCGAAGGAACGACGTACGTGGACTACGTCCAGAGCTACGGAGCCTCGCTGCTCGGTCACGCTCACCCCGATGTGGTGTCCGCTATCCAGTCACGGGCCGCCCTCGGTACGACTTTTGGCGCTCCAACGCAGGGTGAAGTTGAGTTGGCCGAAGCCATGGTGGCCCGCGTCACGGGTCTGGAACAAGTTCGACTCGTTAGTTCAGGCACCGAGGCCGTGATGAGCGCGGTACGACTCGCTCGAGGGGCCACTAAGCGTTCGAAGATTCTCAAGTTTGACGGTTGTTATCACGGACACTCTGACGCCCTGTTGGTCGCCGGTGGTAGCGGTGTGGCGCAGATGGGTCTGCCCGACTCGGCCGGGGTCACCGCCGGTGCGGTGGGCGACACCCTCGTCGCGCCGTACAACGTTGTGCCCATGCTGGACGAGTCCGTAGCGGCCGTCCTCGTGGAGCCGGTCGCGGCCAACATGAACCTCGTCGCTCCAGCTCCCGGCTTCTTGGCGGGACTGCGCGCTGAGTGCGATCGCGTGGGTGCGCTCTTGATTTTTGACGAAGTCATCACTGGTTTTCGTCTCGCCCGTGGCGGTGCCGAGGAGTACTTCGGCGTGACCCCCGACATCTGGTGCTTCGGCAAGGTCATCGGTGGCGGCCTACCCGTGGGTGCCTTTGGCGGTACTCGTGACCTTCTCAGCAACTTGGCTCCGTTGGGCCCCGTGTATCAAGCGGGCACCCTCTCGGGTAACCCCCTGGCGACGGCCGCCGGTGTGACGGTAATGAATGCTATGGACACGGCCTCCTACGTTGCGCTGACGACGGCAGCGCAGACGTTCGCCAGAGATCTAGAAGCGGTCATTCGTGAGAACGGTCTCTACGCCGTGATCCCCACCCAGGGGCCACTGCTTGGTCTCTTCTTGGCTCCTAGCGAAGTGGCCGCGCCTTCGAATTTTGATGAGGCCAAAGTTCTCTGCGACAACGGCCTCTACCGCAAGTTCTTTCACGAGATGCTCTCGCGGGGCATCGCGATGGCTCCCGGCTCGTACGAAATTATGTTCGTCTCGATGGCTCACGGATCGCGTGAGTTTGATCGGACGTTGCAGGCAGCGGCCGAGTCGGCCCGCGCCGTCGCTTAGGCGTTAGCCAACTCCACGACTAGCTCGGTCAGCAGACCGGTCGAGATGCCGATAATGATTCCGTAGAACAACAAGTTGCCGGCCTTTTGACGTTGCGCCACGGTAAAGAGTTGAGCGATGACGTAGATAATCGATCCGGCCGCCAGTGCGTAGAAGGCCACACTCAGGGTGTCGCTCGTCCACGACCATCCCACAATGGTGCCGAGCGTGGTGGGGCCACCGCTAATAATGGCCATGAGTCCGAGGAATTTCCATGAGGCCTGCTCGCTAGCGCCGGAGAGCGGCGCGATAATGCCGAAGCCTTCAGTGGCGTTGTGAAGGGCAAAGCCAACTACCAGGACGGTAGTGAGGGATACCGCACCACTGTGGGCGGAAGAGCCAATGGCGAGACCCTCGCCAAAATTGTGGAGTCCAATTCCGACGGCGAGGAGCAAACTCATACGCGCGGCCGGCGTCCAGTCGTTTTCTTCGGATACTTCGGTGAGCTTCGCGCGGCGTCGCTTGCTCCAAGTGTCGTAGCCCACCAGTCCCAAGATCCCGACGGCGAGTCCGCCTATGACTAGCAAGGTGCGTAGGAAAGTGAGGCCGTGGTTGTGGGTGTCGATGGCGACTTCGAGTTGCGCAATGGCACCGTGGAGTACGTCAACGGCCAAGAAGATCAAGATTCCGATGGCGATGGCGTTGAGAAGGGCTCGGAATCGTGGAGCGGGGGACTTCATGCGACCGAGCAGTAGTCCGAGTGAGATGGTGGCTCCGGCGATAAAACCAAGCAGAACGGTGTTGGCGAAGGTTATTTGGGTACTCATGATTCTGAACCTCGATTTAGTAGAAGGTCAAATGCCTGCTGGGGGATTACGTCAACCAATTTAGACATCGCCCCGAAACCGAGTTCGGCCGGGCCACGAGTGCCGTTGCTCATCAGGTTCGCCATGATGGCGAGGAGTTCTTTCATCAGAGGCTCGACCCGGAGGCCAAGCTTGACACAGATGGACAAAATCTGAGGCTCGGAAATGATCCGAACGAACATACGAGCGACCTTGTAGTACTCGCCGTAGGCATCGTCGATGCGTGTGTCGTAGAGCGAAAGCTTGCCGAGATCGTCGGCGACAAGGGCTTCGCCCACAACGGCGGCGGCCAGGCGACCAGTCTCGTATCCGTAGGCGATTCCCTCACCATTGAAGGGATTGACGGTGCCGGCGGCATCACCAATGGTCAACGTGTTGGGTCCGACGCGTGGACCGAGAGCTAGGCCCATGGGGAGGCGTCCGCCAGTTGGGGGGCCGCAGGAAGTGGACTCATTGAGTCCCCACGCCTGAGCCGTCTGGGCGACGAAGTACTCCTGGAGCTTGGTGGTGTTGATGCCCTTCCAGGCTCGATCGGTGGAGAGAAGACCCACGCCAACGTTGACCCGTCCGTCCCCGAGCGGGAAGATCCAGCCGTAGCCGGGGACGACTTCACCCTCAGGACTACGGATATCGAGGTGCGACTCAATCCACGGCTCATCGTGACGGTCGCTCTTGTAGTAGCCACGAATCGCCATACCCATGGGCCAGTCACGTCGACGGCTGACACCTAATTCACGGCCGATTCGGGAGTTCTGTCCGTCACCGACCAGGACGACTCGACCCATGATCTCGTGCGTGTTGCCCGTCTCTTTGTCCTTGGCTAAGACGCCGGCGCAGCCACGAAGCTTGCCCTCGATGGGGTCAGAGGCGTTCAGAAGACCTACGACTTCGCTGCCGGTAAGCAAGGTGGCCCCGTGAGACTGCGCGCGTTCGGCCACCATACCGTCAAGGCTGTAGCGAGTGATGGAGTAGCCGTAGTTGGGGAATACGGGGTGTTCAGGCCACTGCATCTCAATGGAGGCACCAAAGCCGTAGGAGCGAAGGCCGGAGTACTTGTGTCCGTGCTTGGCTACTTCACCCTCGAGGCCCATTTCGGCGAGTTGGTGCACTGATCGGGGGGTGAGGCCGTCACCGCACGTCTTTTCGCGGGGAAACGTCTTCTTCTCAATAAGGCAGACATCCCAGCCGGCGGAAGCCAGCCAGTAGGCGGCCGCGGAGCCAGAAGGCCCACCTCCGACGATCACGACGTCAAAGATGTGCGAGGGTGCGGGATAGGCACGAGAAGTCATGTCGCCACCCTACGAGTCGTAGCCCAGTGGTGTGACAGGGTCGGACGGACAAAGGTGTCGGAACTCCGGTCGTTTTCTGGTAGAACTAATAACCGATGGACCAGTACATCCCCATACTGGGACTCCTTGTTCTGGGTGCTTTGTTTGCTTCCGGATCGTTTGTGGCGTCAGCTCTGCTGGCTCCTCACAAGCGACCCACCGATGCAAAGTTGGCTCCTTATGAATGTGGAATCGTCCCCGAAATCGAGCCGCCGACTCGCTTCCCCGTGCGCTTCTATCTCGTCGCCATGATTTTCGTCATTTTCGACATCGAAGTGGTCTTTATGTACCCCTTCGCCGTGGTCTTCCGCCAACTCGGGGCCTTTGGGTTAGTTGAAGTTCTCCTCTTCTCCGTCGTTGTCTTCGGGGCCCTTCTCTTCCTCGTGAGCGAAGGGGCCCTTTCGTGGGGTCCCGTGAAGCGCTTGACAAAGGGTGCGCCGTCGCGCACCAGCGAATCAACTATTAGCCGCATCGGTTCAACCAAAAAGGCGGCCTAGTTAATGGCTCTCGAAGATCTCCAGCACAATTTTTTGACTGGTCGAGTTGAAGACTTAGTTCGCTGGGCCCGTCGCGCCTCACTCTGGCCGGCCTCGTTTGGTTTGGCCTGTTGCGCCATTGAAATGATGGCCGCCGGTGGCGCCGACTACGACCTCGCCCGATTTGGTATGGAAGTGTTTCGTAACTCGCCCCGTCAGGCTGACTTGATGATTGTGGCGGGACGCGTGAGCCAAAAGATGGCCCCCGTCCTTCGTCAGGTCTACGACCAGATGATGGAACCCAAGTGGGTTATCTCCATGGGCGTTTGTGCTTCGACTGGTGGCATGTTTAACAACTACGCCATCGTGCAGGGTGTCGACCAAATCGTGCCCGTAGACGTCTACGCCCCCGGTTGCCCACCGAGCCCCGAGACCTTGATGCACGCCATTTTGACGCTCCACGAACAGATTCGCACCGGTGAAATCATGAAGCGTCGGGAGGCGGGTCTGCCGGGCATCACCGCCTCGACGACGGGACTCTGGACTCCTGAAGTGCCAGTAGCCGTTCGTTTGGGAACTCCCAAGTGATCGCTCTTCCCGCCAACGCCCCTGCCGGCGTCATAACCAGCGAAGGTCTCAACGCCGATCTCGCTTGCTTCCCAACGCGCGAGCAGTACCGGGACCTAGTGGCTGCTTTTCGCGCCGACGGATTTGAAATGTGCGTCGACCTCTGCGCCGTGGACTATTTGAGTCACGCTGATCGCCCAATGCCCGCCGGTGTTGCGGGTGAACGTTTCGAAATCGTGGTCAATCTTCTGAGCCTGAGTCGTCGAGTGCGCGTCCGCATTCGCGTGCAGGTTCCCGAGTCGGACTGTTTTCTCGAAACGCTCTTTCACGAATACCCCGGAACCGAAGCCATGGAGCGCGAAGCGTTCGACCTCTTCGGTGTCCAGTTCAACAATCACCCTGACCTCACGCGCATCTTGATGCCAGAGGACTGGGAAGGTCATCCACTGCGCAAGGACTACGGCATTGGTCGAGTCCCCGTGCAGTTCAAGGAAGCGCCAGGTCCACGATGAGTGACACCACTAAGCACTCTGTCCGTTCCATCGAACGCGAGCCTCTACTCGGCGCCGAAACGAGTGAAGGGCCGCAAGAACTCGGTTTTCGCCGGGACACCGAAAACGACCAGCTCGGTCGTGAAATGGGTGCCGTGCTGCATCTTGATGGCCGTACCTTGGATCCCTCGGCAATCGACTTTGAAAGTCGTGACGATGAGTTGATGATTATCAACATGGGTCCGAGCCACCCCAGTACGCACGGCGTGCTGCGTCTGATGCTGGAACTCGACGGAGAATTTGTCCTCCGGACTAAGCCCGTTATCGGCTATCTCCACACCGGCATGGAAAAGCAGGGCGAAGAGCTCAGTTACGTGCAGGGCGGCACCAACGTCACGCGTATGGACTACCTCAGCCCGATCAACAATGAGCTGAGCTACTCGATCGCCGTTGAAAAGTTGCTAGGCATCGAGGTACCCGAGCGGGCCATCTGGATTCGCATGCTCATGAGTGAGTTGAACCGAATCTCTAGCCACCTCGTGTGGATGGCGACGAACGGTATGGACCTCGGATCCACCTCAATGATGATTTACGGTCTCCGTGAGCGCGAACTGGTCTTGGCCTTCTTTGAAAAGACGGCCGGCCTGCGACTGAACTTGAACTACGTCCGTCCCGGCGGCGTGGCCGCCGATCTGCCCGATGGTTGGCAGGACGACGTTCTGGTCATCTGCGACACCATCGATGCCCGCACGTACGAATACGACCAACTGTTGACCGGCCAAGTGATCTTCCGTCAGCGGATGGAGGGTGTCGCCCCCATTACGGCCGAGGAGGCCTTGGCGCTGGGCCTCACTGGTCCGTTGCTTCGTTCCACTGGTGTTCCGTGGGACCTCCGCAAGGAGATGCCGTACTTGGCCTACGACCAGATTGAATTCGACGTCATTGTCGGTACGTACGGTGACAACTTTGACCGTTACGCCATTCGACTCAATGAAATTCGCGAGTCCATCAAGATCGTTCGTCAGTGCATCGACATGATGCCCAAGGGCGACTACCGGACCCAAGATCCCAAAGTCACGCCACCACCTCGCGCACGCATCGATGAATCGATGGAAGCGTTGATCCACCACTTCAAGTTGTTTACTGAGGGGTTCCACGTGCCGGCCGGTGAGGTCTACTCGGCGATCGAATCACCACGAGGTGAACTGGGTTGCTACATCGTGGCCGACGGTGGTCCTCGTCCGTACCGCATCCACGTACGCGCACCGTCCTTTGTAAACCTCCAGGCCATTCCGCTGCTTATGCGCGGAGGTTTGATGTCCGACACCATCACGGTGATTTCAACCGTTGACCCCGTCATGGGAGAAGTGGACCGATGAGTTATCTCCGACCCGATATTCGCCAGCGTGCCGACGAACTCATTGCCCTGTATCCCCAGAAGCGTTCGGCAATGTTGCCTCTGTTGCACCTCGCTCAAGAACAAGACGGTTACTTAACCGATGAGGGCATGGCCGAAGTCGCTGAACTCACGGGTACGTCGCCCGCCGAAGTTCGAGGCACTGCAAGCTTCTACGACATGTTCCACCTCGAGCCCGTCGGAAAGTACGTGGTTGGTGTGTGCACCAACATTGCGTGCCTCCTCGCCGGTGGCGAAGAACTTCTCGATCACGCCACCAAGACGTTGGGCTGTGCCGTGGGTGGTACCTCAGCCGATGGGCTGTTCACCCTCGAAGAGACTGAGTGTCTCGCCGACTGCAACATTGCGCCGGTCGTGCAGGTGAATCACCGTTTTGTTCGTACGACAACGCCTGACGCTCTCGACGCTCTCGTTTCTGATCTTCGAAACGGCCGACGAGACGATGAAATCCCACCGCACGGCACCTTGATTCGAGTTCGTCGTAACGGCGGACTCCGTGCGCCACGGGCTCAAGTTGCCGCTGAACGCGAAGCAGCCCAAACCGCTCGCGAAGCTCGCGCGGCGAAGGAGACGAAGTAATGGCCGCCCTCACCGCACCCAAGATTGTCTCTTCCCGTTCGGAGTACTCCGACAGCCACTCCATGTCGCGTTACTTAGCCACGGACGGCTTCATTGCGCTCCGCAAAGCACTCTCCATGCACCCCGAGGCCGTTGCGGCCGAAGTTGATTCAGCTTCGTTGCTAGGGCGCGGGGGGGCGGGTTTCCCCGCCGGACGCAAATGGTCCATGTTGCGTAAGGCACCCGTTTCGTACCTCGTGGTGAACGGCGACGAGTCAGAGCCCGCCACGTTTAAGGATCACTATCTCATCGAGCGCGAGCCACACCAGCTCGTTGAAGGCGTCACGATTGCCGCCTACGCCCTCCAGGTCTCACAAGCCTTCATCTACATCCGTGGTGAGTTTGCTCTCGGCCTCGAGCGCTTACAACAGGCCGTCAATGATGCCTACGAGCACGGCGCATTGGGCTCAGACATCTTTGGATCGGGATTTTCACTGGACATCATTGTTCACCCCGGTGCCGGTGCCTACATCTGCGGCGAAGAAACTGCGCTAATCGAGGCACTCGAAGGCAAGCGCGGGTTCCCCCGTATCAAGCCTCCCTACTTCCCAGCTGCCATTGGTCTCTACGGTCAGCCCACCGTTGTGAACAACGTTGAGACGATGGCCAACATGCCGTGGATCGTCAACAACGGCGGCGCCGCCTTCGCCGCGCTCGGCCAAGGTCGCTCGGCCGGCACCCGACTCTTTGCTCTCTCCGGTCGTGTAAAAAACCCCGGCGTGTACGAACTCGAAATGGTGAAGAACACCTTCCGCGACATCATCTTCGATCCCGCCCTCGGAGGCGGCATTATTGGTGACAAGAAAATCAAGGCCTTCATTCCTGGTGGTGTCTCCGCTCCATGGTTCACCCCCGAGCAGCTCGATATTCCCCTCGGTCAGGATGAAGTAGCGGAACAGGCATCGATGCTCGGTTCGGGCTCCATTGTGGTGCTCGACGAAGACAGCTGTGTCGTTCGTGCGGCGTGGCGTATTACGAAGTTCTTCTCTCGTGAGTCGTGCGGACAGTGCACGCCATGCCGTGAAGGTTCGGGCTGGCTTGAGCGCATCATGTACCGCATGGAGCACGGTGGCGGTCGTCGTGAAGACCTCGATCTTCTCTTAGACCTCTGCGACAACATCGCTCCAGGTCTGTCGTGGCCCCCGCAGCAGACCACCATCTGCGTGCTCGGTCCGTCCATTCCCTCTTCCATTCACTCGGCCATCACCAACTTCCGTGATGACTTCATTGCTCACGTCGACCACAACGGATGCCCCCATGACTGACGCCCTCGAAACACGGACGACCGTCACTCTCACCGTTAATGGGCGCGAAGTTACTGCGACCAAGGGTGAGATGTTGATCGCAGCCGCCGACCGGGTGGGAACGTACATCCCACGCTTTTGCTACCACCCTCGCATGGAGCCCGTCGGCGTCTGTCGCATGTGTCTCGTGGAAGTCGATGGTCCCCGTGGCGCCACGTTGCAGCCCGCCTGTTATATCCAGGTCGGTGAAGGCATGGTCGTCAACACCGAGAGCGAGAAGGTCAAGAAGGCCCAAGACGGTGTCTTGGAGTTCCTGCTGGCCAACCACCCGCTGGACTGCCCCGTTTGCGACAAGGGCGGCGAATGCCCCCTGCAGGACCAAACGCTGGCCCACGGATCTGGTGAAACCCGTTTCATTGAAGAGAAGCGCCATTTTCCTAAGCCCATCGAAATCGGTGAGCTCGTTTTGCTCGACCGTGAACGTTGCATCCAGTGCAGCCGTTGCACCCGATTCGCCTCAGAAGTTGCTGGCGACGCCCAGATTGACTTTGCCGGTCGTGGCGACAGCATCGAAGTTGCACCATCGCCGACCGAGCCCTTTGACTCGGTCTTCTCCGGCAACACTGTTCAGATTTGTCCCGTTGGTGCACTGACCGCCAAGCCGTATCGCTTCACCGCCCGACCTTGGGACCTCGAGCAAGTCGAGAGCACCTGCACCACGTGTGCGGTTGGTTGTCGCGTCGCCGTCCAGTCATCCAGTAATCGTTTGACCCGCGTTCTCGGCATGGATAGCGAAGCTGTTAACCACGGCTGGCTCTGCGACAAGGGTCGTTTCGCCATTGACTCCGTAGTCGGTATTGACGAAGCACCACTCACCGATTCGGCACGTCGAATCATGGAGCCGATGATCCGCCGTAATGGTGAATTGGAAACGGCCACGTGGGGTGAAGCACTTCGTGAAGCGGCCCGAATCATTTCGAGTGCCACGACCCCTTCGGCCGTTGGAGCCATCGGTGGTGCGGCATTGACGAATGAAGGCGCCTTTGCCTGGCAGCGTTTCTTCCGCGGTGTGGTTGGCACTGACTCCATTGATGCTCAGTACGGCGATGGTCTCGACCCCGTCTTGGTGGCCGCTCTACCGCGAGCCTCGATCAATGAAGCGGCCGAAGCCTGCACTGTCGTTCTTTTGACCGGTGATCTCCGTGAAGAGTTGCCAGTCCTGTTCCTTCGCCTACGTGAAGGTCTCGTAAAGGGCACTACCAATGCAGTGGAGATGTCGGCCTCCGGCTCGGCACTCTCGGCGTTGAGCCGAGTCAAGTTGCCTATCCGTCCCGGCGAAGCTCACCTCGTGGCGCAGGCGATTGCGACTGACGATGCACCGCTCGCCACTCTGGCATCCCACCCCCACGGCGGCCTTTTTACTTCGGCCGATCTGGTGGAGGCACGACGCCTCATTGGTGACGATGGCAGCGGCGTGGTCTTTGTTGTTGGTCGTCCGAACGTGGCCGAATCAGCGGCCCCCATCGAAGCGGCTATCCGTATTTTCGCGGAGCGGTTTCCTCAGGCCAAGTTCCTCCCAACGCTGCGTCGCGGCAACGTAAACGGAGCATTGGACATGGGGCTCACCCCCAACCTCGCTCCCGGTCAGCAGTTTGCGCCTACGGCCGGCCGTTCGACACTAGAGCAGCTCCGAGCGGCGACGACAGGGGAGCAGTCGGTAATTGTTTCTCTCGGCGGCGACATCCTCGAAAACGTCGTCGATACGCCACTCGCATCGGCGGCATTGAAGGCGGCCTCGCTGATTGCGGTGACTGGTCACGGCGGTCCTTCGCTGGCCTTCGCCGACGTCGTGCTTCCCACCACGGTGATGCACGAACGTCTGGGTACGGTCACGAATATTGAGGGTCGCGTTTCACTCTTGGCTCCCAAGGTGACACCACCCGGATCAACGTGGCCTGACGTCGCTATTGCATCCGAGCTGGCTGAAGAGTTCGGACAGAACCTTGGACTTTCGGACCCCGAAGAAACCGCCAATGTGATTGAGGCAACAACGGGCTACCCCTGCGGTTCGGCTATGCGCTCCGCAATGGAGGGTGTCGTCGTTGGTCGTATTGATGCTCAAACCGAGCGCCGTCCGCTGGACCCCATGGCGTTCCCCGGGATTCGCTCCGCCGACTTGGTCGGCATCGCCCCACGGGCCGGAGCTATTGCCTCGTCTGATGCCAGTGTGGCCGGTGTTGCCTCGCGTCTTACGTTGAGCAACGTGGCCGGTGATATCAACCCCGTGATTCCGATGCCTGACACGTACTCTCTCCGACTCGTCGTCGATCGCACGATCTACGACAATGGAGCGGCCGTCCGCGGCACCGAAGCATTGCGCGCGTTGGTGCCAACCTCGGTGCTTCGCGTGAACCCGCACGACCTGACCCGCATCGGTGTGACGAGTGGCGGTGCCGTTCGATTGACCTCAGCTCGCGGCTCAGAAGTTATTGCCGTACTGGCTGATGGGGCCGTACCGCGTGGCTGTGTGGCCTTGCGTCTAGGCACCCTCGCTACTGCTGAGGCCAGCGACTCAGCCAATGTTTTGAATTGGATTGTCGATTCCGAGCAAGTGGTTGTCGAAGTGCGAATGGAATCACTGTGAGCCACCTCTTACTGGCCTCCGGTGATCCGCTCTACGTCTTCGGAGTTAATCTGGCCGTTTTCATCATCGCTGCTGTGAAGGTTCTGGTGGCCTTCGGCGCACTCATGGGTTGCGTCACGCTGATGATCTGGTTCGAGCGCAAGGTCATATCCGGCATGCAGAGCCGAATCGGACCGAACCGATGGGGCCCTTTCGGTCTGCTCCAGACGCTCGCCGACGGTATCAAACTGTTTTTCAAGGAAGACCTCATCCCCGCACAAGCCGACCGATTTACATTCAAGCTGGCCCCGTACCTGGTGTTAGTCCCGGCGCTGATCACGTTCTCTATCGTGCCCGTAGGTGGCACGGTGACAGTGGCACACCACACATTCCTCCTGCAGGTGGCCGATCCACCGATTGGCATTCTTCTCCTGCTGGCCATGTCGGGACTCTCGGTCTATGGCGTGATCTTGGCCGGATGGTCTTCCGGTTCGAAGTACCCGCTGATGTCCTCGGTGCGAGCCAGTGCTCAGATGATTTCCTACGAGGCCGCTTTGGGTATGACGGTTGTAACCGTCGTCCTCGCCACTGGATCGCTTTCGACGCACGACATCGTGACGAGTCAGGCCCATGGCGTATGGCACTGGAATCTGATTCGTCTCGGCATCGTGCCGTTTGTGCTGTTCTTGATTTCCATCACCGCGGAACTAAACCGTCCGCCATTCGACGTGGTCGAAGCCGAGAGCGAACTCGTCGGTGGATTCCACACGGAATACTCCTCAATCCGTTTCGCCTTGTTCTTCCTTGCAGAGTTCATGAACACCATCACGATGTCGGCCGTCATGGTGACCCTCTTCTTCGGTGGTCCGGCCGGATATGTACCCAACATTCCACACGTTCAGTGGGTGTTCCCCATTCTTTGGTTCCTCGGTAAGACGACACTGTTCTGCTTCGCCTACGTTTGGTTCCGTGCTGCACTCCCACGTTTCCGCTACGACCAATTGATGGACCTGGGCTGGAAGCGTTTGATTCCGCTGAGCTTGGCTTGGATGCTGCTAGTCGCCGGCTTCATCATCTCCCCGGCCTGGGGCTTTGGCCTCGCCGCACTGAGCCTGGTGGCCTCAACGTTCCTCACGCGAGCCTTCGATATTGGCCTGCATCGAGAAGCGGGCCCGGACTCGGTCCTCCCCACGGTTGGTGAGCGTCCGCTTCCGCCGTACATCTTGCGGAAACTGACTGACGGAGACGATCAATAATGGCGAATCCCTTCAATTTCTTCGGTGGCTTCAAGCTCACGTTGCTTCACATCGGACGGCCGTCGGTGACGTCGAGCTACCCCAAGGAGAAGCGTCCCAAGCAGCCACGTCAACACGGACGTCACGTGCTCAATCGGTACGAAGACGGCATGGAGAAGTGCATTGGCTGCGAACTCTGCGCCGGTGTCTGTCCCGCTAACTGCATCTATGTCCGTGGCCTCGATAACCCCATGGACCACCCCGTGAGTCCGGGTGAGCGTTACGGTTACATCTACGAGATCAACTATCTCCGTTGTATTCACTGCGACTTGTGCGTCGAAGCATGTCCGACCGAGGCCATTACTGAGTCCAAGATGTTCGAGTTCTCTTTCACCAACCGGTCCGACGCGATTTACACCAAGGCCGAACTCGTTGTAGACGACATGGGCGAGCCCAAGCGGTTGCCCTGGGAAGACTGGCGTGCCGGTGAATCGGCGATGACCGGTGGATGGATGCGTGCCACGGCTCCCGCTGGTAACGCTGAATACGAAGGCATCACCCAGTGGTCGGGCGACCTCGGTGTCGGTGTGCGTGCGGCCGAGGGTGGTCAGAGCGAGAACCGTGACGATGCCGCCACAGGTTCAAAGCAGCTCCGCGATACCTTCACGGCCCACTTAGAACGTGAAGATGTGCCGCTTAATCAACGAGGTATCGCCGGTCTGATTAAGAAGGTAGAGGCCAGCAAGGTTGGCCACTTGGTGCGCAAGGTGCGCTCATGATTGCCATGACCACTACGTGGCCGGACCTCATTGTCTTCATAGCTGCGGCATCTATGGCTGTCATCGGCGCTCTCGGAATCATTACGTATCGCAATCCTGTCCACTCGGCGCTGAGTTTGATTTTGACGTTGCTGGGTGTGGCCATCGCCTTCCTGGAACAAGAGGCTCATTTCTTGGCCGCGGTCCAAGTAATCGTCTACTGCGGCGCCATCGTGGTGCTCTTCTTGTTCGTCATCATGTTTCTGGGCGTTGACAACAAAGAGGACATCTCTGTTGAGCCGTTAGTCGCACAGCGTCCTATGGCGTACGCCTCCGTGGTAGTGACCATGGTCGGCATTCTCGCCATGTTGAGTCGAGGTGGTTGGTCGACGGGGGCACAAGTGGCGACCGGCGCTTCCCCCGGCGGTGCCGAGAACGTTCAAGCGGTCGGCTCGGCCGTCTTTACCACGTACCTCTTCGCCTTTGAAGCCACCGCCGCTCTTTTAATCATTGCCGTTGTTGGTGCCGTTTTGCTCGCGCGTCGTGACCGCACTGGTGAGTCGATTTCGGAAGGAGCCGACGCGTGACCATTCCCGAATCTTGGTTCTTAATTTTGGCCGCCGTTATTTTTGGCATCGGGATGTTCGGATTGCTGACCCGGCGTAGTGCGCTCATCATGTTTATGTGCATTGAGCTGATGCTGAATGCCGTCAACTTGACATTCGTGACGTTCTCTCGCTCGTTGCACGACATTGGGGGACAGGCCTCGGTCTTCTTTATTCTCGTCGTGGCCGCCGCTGAAGTCACTATTGGTTTGGCGATCGTGGTAGCTATCTTCCGCCGCCGCCAGTCGACGGCTGTTGACGATCTTTCAGAGTTGCGAGGCTGAGATGAACTCACTAGCTGCCCTCATCCCACTTTTCCCGCTGGTTGGCTTCTTGCTCGTCCTGGTGCTGCCCAAGTCAACGACGCGCGAACCCGTTTCTGGTTGGATTGCTACCTTCGCCGTACTGGCTTCATTCTTGACGACAGTGATCTCCTTCTTCTGGCTCCTGGGCCAGTCAGAGCGTGAAGTCACGATTCACCTCTTCTCCTGGCTCTCAGTCGGGCCACTCAATGTTGATGCGGCATTTCTATTGGACCCCCTCTCGGTGACGATGTGTCTCTTTGTTTCGGGAATCTCGACTCTGATTCACCTGTACTCGATTGGCTACATGCACGGGGAGAAGGACTTCAAGAAGTTCTTCCTGTATCTCAACCTCTTCGTCTTTTCCATGCTGGTCTTGGTATTGGGCAACAACTTGCTCGTGACGTTCGTGGGCTGGGAAGGGGTCGGCGTTTGCTCGTACTGGCTCGTGAGCTACTACTTCACGAAAGACTCTGCGGCGAGTGCCGGCAAGAAGGCCTTTATCTACAACCGAGTCGGTGACGTTGGGCTCCTGCTGGCGATGTTCCTGCTCTTTAGTCACTTCGGCTCGCTGAACTACCTCACCATCATTGGTCTCGGCTCGACGATTCCTCTGTCGAGCACGGTCGCCCTGCTCATTGTGCTGGCACTGATGTTGGCCGCTAGTGGTAAGTCGGCGCAGATCCCTCTCTTTAATTGGCTCCCTGACGCCATGGAAGGTCCCACGCCCGTGTCGGCCTTGATCCACGCAGCCACCATGGTGACGGCCGGCGTGTATCTACTCATCCGTATGTCACCGGTCTTGGCGTGGTCGACGTCAGGTCGATGGGTGATCGCCGTTATCGGTGGATTAACGGCCTTCGTTGCCGCGACGGTGGCCACGTCCCAGAAGGACATCAAGAAAGTCCTGGCCTTCTCGACGGTTTCGCAAATTGGATACATGATTTTGGCCGTTGGAACTGGGGCCTACTCGGCTGCAATTTTCTTGATGGTGAGCCACGCCTTCTTTAAGGCTCTCTTGTTCCTTGGCTCCGGTTCGGTTATCCACTCGCTCAATGGTGAGCAAGACTTGCGCAAGATGGGTGGACTGCAGAAGTATCTCCCGCTGACATTCCCCACCTTCCTTATAGGTTGGCTCGCAATTGCCGGCATTCCACCATTTGCCGGCTTCTGGGCCAAGGGTGATGTCCTCACCAACGTCTACGCCTTCTCTAAGCCGCTCTACGTCCTTGGCCTCTTCACGGCAGTCCTCACGGCGTACTACATGAGTCGACTCTTTGTCTTGACGTTCCGAGGCGACGAGCGGTTCCGTGAAGTGACCGAAGGCCACGACCCTCACGAGAGTCCCTGGGTGATGACGGTGCCTCTCGTTATCCTCGCCGTCTTCAGTGCTCTCGGTGGGTTGCTGGATCTGCCATGGGCCCATTCAACGTCGCTCGCCGGTTTCCTGGACCCCGTCTTCGAGTCGACGGTATCGCCAGTCCTGGGCTCACATATGTCCGAGTTCGTGCTCGCGGGAGCGGATGCCGCTGCCGGCATTATTGGGTTGATCATCGCCTTCTCGCTGTGGAAGTCCACATCGCCCTGGCCCCGCTTCGAGTCCAGTTTCTTGGAAAAGGTTTGGCGCTGGGACGACTTCTACGACTTCACCATTGGTCGCCCTCTTCAGCGGGTGGCTCAATTCGGCAGCACGACTGTTGAGCCCAAGATTCTTGATGGTGCCGTGGTCGCAACGGCCGTTTCGGTCCGTAAGAGTGCTGAAGGAATTCGCAAGATTCAGTCTGGTTTTGTTCGCCACTACGCCCTCGTAGTGGTTGTCGGCATGATGCTCGTCGTGCTGTTCTTGGTTGCGAGGTCTTGGTAGTCATGCACACGTCACTCTGGCTCAGCCTCTTGCTCCTAATCCCATTGGTGGCTGCCGCGCTCATCATTGGTCTTCGCGCGTCGGACCACCTTGCTCGAGTCATCGGTATCACGGCCGCCGCCCTCGAACTGGCCCTAACTGTCGTGGTCGCGTTGGCCTACCGCGGCTCTCACGTGATTGGATCGGGCTCAACATCAACTGTCTTTGATTTCACCTACCGCAAGGTCTTGGCCCCATCTCTCGGTGTGGCCTACGACGTCGGCGTTGATGGCATTTCCCTCTTCTTGGTCGCCCTGACGGCACTCGTGATTTTGCTGGCCCTCGTGGGGGCTAACGAATCGCGTCGGACGCCCGCTTTCGTGGCGTGGCTGCTCGTCTTAATGACAGCAACGATTGGAGCCTTCGCGACCCGCGACATGCTCTCGTTCTTCCTCTTCTTTGAACTCACGCTGATTCCGAGTTACTTCCTCATTGCTGGCTGGGGTGGCTCGCAGCGGGCCGCCGCCGCGTTGAAGTTCTTCGTGTACACGCTGTTTGGCTCCGGTTTCTTGCTGGTCGGCATGGTCTACATTGCCGTTCGCCACCAGCACGTCTTCGGTGGCGATTTGACCTTCGCCATGTCGGCCCTGAAACAGACGCCACTGTCTTCTGGCGTCGCCACATGGATCATGATCGGTTTCTTAATTGCCTTCGGCATCAAGAGCCCCATCTTCCCTCTGCACACCTGGTCACCACTGGCCTACGCCGAGGCACCAATTGCTGGTTCGATGGTGCTCTCAGCACTGCTGGCCAAGCTGGGCACGTACGGACTCATCCGATTTGCCGTGGGCCTTCTTCCGCAGAGCCTCGATAATGTTCGGCCCGTCGTGTTGACCTTGGCCGTCATCGGTATTTTGTACGGTTCCGCACTCGCCGCCGTGAGCAAGGAACTGAAGCGAGTGGTGGCCTACTCCTCGATGGCCCAAGTGGGCTTCATCGTGCTTGGTATTTTTGCCGGTTCGCAAATCGCCACCAGTGGTGCCGTGCTCTTGATGTTCAACCACGGTGTTATCACCGCGGGGCTCTTCTTGCTGATTGGTGGGATTGAACGTCGTCGAGGTACATCGACCATCAGTGCGCTCTCAGGGCTGCAGGGTCCTGCGCCAGTGCTCGCTGCACTCTTTACCGTGGTGATGCTGGCCTCTATCGGCCTGCCTGGTCTTTCGGGTTTCGTCTCGGAACTCCTCGTGCTCCTCGGCTCATTCAACGCCCACCCCTGGTGGGCGGTCATCGCAACGACGGGTGTTATCTTCGCGGCGCTCTACCTGCTCTGGGCCTACCAACGTGTCTTTCACGGTGAAGCCACGGGTGAGAATGCCTCCATTCCCGATGCGACAACTGCCGAGCGATGGGTACTGGCCCCAATCATTGTTCTGGTGGTCGTCCTCGGTGTCTACCCCGCACCACTCTTGAACAAGATCAATCCCTCGACGCACGCCATCGTGGCGCACTCAACTCCGCAGGGGGTCAGCCGATGATCGCGAAAGTGGCGCAACTAGCGATGCCCTCCGTCCACTATCTGGCCATTGCGCCGATACTGGTCCTGCTGGGTGGCTCGCTGATCTTGATGTTCGTAACGGCGATGACCCGCGCTCGTGTGTCGGCCGTGGTCGCCACCAGCGTGACGGTCGTGACGGCTGTCAGCGCATTCGCGCTCGCGTTCTTCCAGTGGCGTGACGTTTCGATTCATGGTTCGACGACAACGCTGGCTCACGCTATTGCGCTCGATGGCTTCGGTGTCCTGGCCTCGGCGGCCATCGCTCTCGGTGTCGCGCTCACCGCTCTAGTGGCTCACGACTGGGCGCATCGCGCGCACGTCGTTGGTGCCGAATTCCACATCTTGGTTTTGGCCTCGGCCTCCGGTGCGATGATGATGGCGCAAGCCAATGATCTCATCGTCATCTTCCTAGGTCTCGAAATCTTGTCCATTGGTCTCTACGTATTGGTCGCCTTTGACCGCCACCGCTCCGGTTCGGCCGAAGCGGCCCTGAAGTACTTCTTGCTGGGTGGCTTCGCTTCAGCGATATTCATCTACGGCGTGGCGCTGACGTACGGCGGCGCCGGTTCTACGAACTTGTCGTCAATCGCCTACTTCCTCGCTCACAACTTCATTCTCCAGCCCGGTGTGCTGGTCGCCGGACTCGGACTCATGCTGGTCGGCTTTGCCTTCAAGGTGGCCGCGGTGCCGTTCCACGTTTGGTCGCCCGATGTCTACGAGGGTGCCCCGTCACCCGTTACGGGTTACATGGCGTCCATCGTCAAGGTCGGTGCCTTCGCGGCCGTCCTGCGCGTCATCTTCGGTGCCCTCACGACGCAGTCGGAATCATGGCGCCCACTGGTGTGGGGACTCGTAGTCCTTTCAACATTGGTCGGTGCCGCGGTGGCTCTGGTCCAGCGCAACATCAAGCGTCTCTTGGCCTACTCCTCGATCTCTCAGGCGGGCTTCATGCTGCTGGGCCTGTGGTCAGCCTCACCGTCCGGCGTGGCCGGAACCCTGTACTACGTCGTTACCTATCTGCCCGTAGTGATCGCCACCTTTGCGGTGGTGACCCTGGTTGGGGGAGAGGGTGAAACCAGCCACGACCTCGATCACTACCGCGGCTTAGCTCGTCGTCAGCCCCTCCTCGGTGCGGCGCTCGCCGTGCTGCTGTTGTCACAGGCCGGTGCACCGTTCACGACCGGGTTCTTCGCCAAGTTCGCCGTGATCACCTCGGCCGTTGATGGCGGCGGTTCCTGGTTGGCCGTGATTGCCATGGTGGCTGCGGCCATCGGTGGGTTCTTCTACGTCCGACTAGTGCTCTCGCTCTACAGCGACGATGAGGGCGCTGGGGTCCGCGTGGCCGTTCCCCGTCTCACTGGTGCGGTGATTGCCGTCGGCAGTGTTTCAGCCGTCCTCTTTGGCGTGTGGCCTGGACCAATCGCCAACTTGGCGCACCACGCCTACCTCCTCCTTCCGTGAGTCGTCGCGTCGCCATTGCGACGTGTGAGGACCTCTTCGTCGACCCCGACACCCCGCTGTTGCTTGAGGCACTGACGAAGGTCGGTCTTGACTACGAGCTGTTGGCGTGGGATGACCCGAACGCCCAGTGGGATCGATTCGACGCCACAGTGATTCGTTCGACTTGGGACTACGCTCCCCGCCGAGAGGAATTCCTTACGTGGGCGTCGAGCGTCCCCACGCTCTATAACTCGTTTGGCCTTGTGGCCTGGAATACCGACAAGCACTACCTACGGTCCCTGCAGCAAGCCGGCATCACCGTGATTCCTTCGACCTTCGCCGACGTAGGCATCGATCCGATTTTCCCCACGGGCAACTTCGTCGTTAAGCCCACGGTCGGGGCGGGCAGCTTGGATGCCGAACGCTACGGAGTCGACGACCACGCCCGTGCTCACACCCACGTCCGCTCGCTTCACGCTTCGGGCCGAGACGTGATTATTCAGCCGTACGTGGAGTCGATTGATGAGGATGGTGAGTTGGCCCTCGTCTTTGTAGATGGTGCGTTTTCCCACGCCATGCGTAAAGGGGCGATGCTCAATGCCGTCGAGAACGACCGCAGCCAACTCTTTCGTGCCGAACAGATGTCGGTAGCCACCGCCAGCCCGGAAACGTTGCAGTTCGCTCAAAGGGTGCTGGAAGCGGGAGGTGCATCCGCAGCGCTCTACGCCCGAGTAGACCTCTGCCGCATGGATAATGCCTGGGCCGTTATGGAGTTGGAGCTCACCGAGCCCTCTCTCTTTTTGGTCTATCACCCGGAGGCTGCCACGGAGTTAGCTCGCGCTATTTTGAAGCGACTCGCGTAGCGTCCACGGCGTTGACCCTCTTGGAGATCAAGAGGACAATCTGAAACGGCACACAAACCAGCGTGGCCAGCAAGAAGTATGTCCGGATGCCTACGTGCGTAGAGATTGCCGCAGCGGCCATAACGCCCATTGGTGTGAGGCCGAGGGAAATGAACCAGTCCACTGACGTGACGCGACCCAGTAGCTCCTTGGGTACTTCCGTTTGCATCATGGATTCCCAGAGCACATTGCCGTAGGAGAGCAACGGGCCCACAAATAAGACAATTGCCAACGCCATCCAGGCTTGATTTACAAAGGCGATTAAGCCGACCACGATGTTTCCTAGCAACCAGGATGTGGTGAGCCATCTGACTCGGCGCTGAGGTGTGGCGAGTGAACCCACGATTAACGAGCCAATCAGCCAACCCGCACCGCTGACGGCAAAGCTCAGACCGATCAGTTGACGATTGGCGTGGAACTCCTCTTTTAGGAAGAGTGGCATCAGTGTGCCTTGGGGGACAAACAACAGGGCATTAGTTAGTCCTGCGCCCATCAAGGTCCAAAACAGCCACTTTGTCTGATAGGTGTACCGAAGTCCTGAGCCAATCGACTTCAACATGTTTTCGTGACCATCCGTTGGGACCGTGGGCGCAGTGGTTCGTCTCATGAGGAGAATGGAGAGTGCACTAATGAGGAAGGTTCCGACGTCAAATGCCAATGCTCCCGGAATGCTCCACGCCGAAAGAATCCCACCGAGAGCGGGACCCAGCATGCCCCCAAAGAGACTTCGAGACACCGCGCTGGCGGCGTTCACCGAGTTCAGCGCCCCCTCGGGAACGATCTCGGGAATCAGCGCGGTCGCCGCGGGCATAAAGACCGCATCGAGAACGCCAAAGAGGAAGGCGCTCAGTAGTAACTCTAAAAACGTTAGGTGATCGGTGGCGAGCAAGAGTGCCACGGTGCCCATGATGATGGCTCGCGACAGGTCTGACACCAGCAAGATGGTTCGTCGCGAAAATCGGTCGACGACAGCGCCACCGAAGAGGAGGAAGACAACGAGAGCCAGCGTCGCTACGGCGGAGTAGAGCGAGAGGTGCGTCGCCCCGGGCCAGCGGTCCAGAATCAACAGAACGAGTGTGACGGCCGAAACGCCGTCACCTAATCGAGACGTGCTTTGCCCGAAGAGGAGCCAGCGCGCCTCGCGATAGTGCATGACTGACCACAATGAGTTTTTGGCCGAGTTCATCTTTCGTGCCGAGGTCCCTGTGGAGTGATTCTGTTCAACTCGGCACCACTTATGTAGCGTTCTCGGTCGCAGCCGCCAAGATTTCTTCGGGAATAACGGTGCTGGGTCGGTTCGACGGGTCATTGGCTAACAGCCGTCCGATGATGGGAATCTCCGTCAAGCTCTCGGCTCGCAAGAGAGCGGCCACGACAGGCACCAGCGATTCAAAGGCGGGATAGACCAAGTAGCGGGGTAGCCAGTCGGGCTGATATTTGGCGTTAAAGGTCCAGAGAGTCTCAATGGGCAGAATGCCCGAAAGCCGCTTCAGGGCCCACCGCTCAACTTTGGTGAACGTACCGTCACCCTTCTCGCCATCGAGCACGCTTCTAAAGGCGGCGAAGTTCAAGCTCAGGCCCTGACCACCCTGCTGGCGCAAGTGCTCAATCGTGGAGCACAGGGCAAAGTCAATGAGTCCATTGGGATGTTCCCCTGGGTCGCGTCGCATCAGGTCAAGGGAGTAGCCATTGATGGCCGGAGAGGGCACAAACTGACAGACCGCCGCGGGAGTGCCATCCGGACCGTTCACAATGGTGAGCAAGAGACCCTTATCGCGAGGATTAAAGAGTCGACCGAGCATCATTGAAAAGCCCCGCTCGTCCTCACCGCGACGGAGCTTGGCAATCAAGTCCATGATTCCACGAACACGGGTCGGATCAATCGTGGAGGGATCCACAAACTCGACGGAGTAGCCGTTGCGGGCAAGTCGAGTGCACGCTTGGCGCAGACCCTTCATCTTGCCGCCTTCGAGAGTGAAGGTCTGGCAGTTCACCACTCCTTCGTCACCGACGTAGATGTGGTGGAGACCGGCGCCTTGGTACACGGGCAGCCACTGCTGACCCGCTCCAATGATGGCGAGAGTCCAGCCGCGTTGCTCCGCGAAACGGCGAAAGGCCGCAAAGACTTCGACGCGCTCTGGTTCGGGCCCGATGGGGTCCGGGGAGATGAGTGCCACACCGCCGTAAACGGCGTAGGCGACTAGGGAGTCTCGGAAAAAGAAGAACTGCTTGTCGTCGCGTAGTGCGAAGTAGTCAAGAGTGCCGCGACCGTGACGACGCACGATATCGCGAGCGCGAAGCTCGGCCAAGCGACGCTCGGCCGAAGAACTGTGATTTGAGAGGCGGCGGTCCACTACTGGTCGCGTCAGCAAGTAGAGACTGCCAATGATGACCACTATCCCCGTTGTGAAAAGTGACGGAGAGAGGAAGTCGCCGGCTCGGTCGGGGAGTGGGAGCCGGGTGATGCCGATGAGTCGCTCCGCACAGGCCCGAGCGACGTGTAACCACTGGCGACCAAAAGGGATTCGTGAGGTGACGATGACAATCAGCATGGCGCTCGCCGTGGCCACTACCGGAATGCCTACCAGCTTGGGCAGAGCTCCACTAAACGAGCCTCGATCGGTGGCCCCTTGGAAAATACGCCGCTCAGTAATGAGGAGAAGGAGCACGATGGCGTTAATCAGTGTGCCAACTCCATTGCCCCCGTGGACCACGTGAGTCACAGTGGTTATTGCGAAGAGGATGGCGGCCACAATCCAGGCACGTCGTTGGCCCCGTCGAAGCCCCCGGGCCATCATGATCATTCCCACGCCGGCCAGGGCGGTAGCCGCGGCGGCCGATTGAGTAACCCCGAGCGGGAGGAAGTGGAGTAACGATTCAAGTCGCCCTCTCGCCGGAGGCACAAGGGCACTCACAACGTTGGCGAGACCCGTGAGGAAAACCACTCCACTCACGATGCGCTTCAGTCGCAGTTCACGACGAAATGTCTGCTGGTACATCGGTGTTTGGGGCCATGGCGAGCCATCGGGCCATGAGCCAATGAGCGTTGGTGATTCCGGTGGCGCGGGGATCGTCGGTTTGCCCGCGAGCCATCGTTCTAGACGAGTCGTCGAAGGCTCGCGTACGCCTCCGGCGACCAGTCGCACTCGTACGGTGCCACCCGCTTCGACTTCGACGTAGTTCGTACGTGCCACTGGCTGAAAAATTGGGGGAAGCCCGAAGCGACCGAGCCGTTCCACGAAGACCCGGCCCGAGGGTCCTGGTGCGGCACAGACGCCCTGGTCGAGGTAGGCCAATGCCGGGCGGGCACAACCACCGACGATGAGGCCAACGCCGCCTGCGGCCACGATGGTACTGGCTAGCGTGAGTGCGTCTTGACTCCCAATGAGCACGTCGCCCAACGGTTCACTGGACGTGAACTGCGGTCCGTCGCGGTGGAAGAATCTCCGTCTCGCAATAGTGCTCGCAACGACTACCAAGACTGCCTCAATGGCGGCCACGGCAAAGAGCGAGGCTGAGAGCCAACCCCACGTTGTGAAATGCGGAGTTTTTCCTAAGAGTTGCGAACCGTGGCGCCCAAAGAGGTCGTTGAGACCAATGACGAGCGAGCTCGCCAGTAAGAACCCAAAAATCCATAGCGGGGCCCAGGCCCAGCCACTAAAGGTCCGATACATCAAGCGGGACTGAACAAACCTCGTGAGAGATTGAGTGTCGTCAAGGCGACGAGCATCATCCTGCTCGCGCTCGTCAACCCGTTGCGTATCGCGGAGCGTCTCGCCGGCCACTACTTCCAGACGGCGACTCCCGCGCCACGTCATGACCTCGACGGAGACTGAAGTGGCCAAGGCAAAGCCCATGCGCGTCAGAGCGGCCTGTGTTGGCGCGTCAGTTTCGAGCTCTTCATCAGTGGCTCCAGGTAGGAATATCACGCGTGCCTGTTCGAGTGAGGCAATCCGCTGTAGTGCTTGATAGAAGGCGGGGAACCGCTGCCAGCAAGCCGCTACGAAGCGTTGGGGATCCGACGTCGGCCCGAATGCGAATGTCGATCCTGCGAAGATTACGACGGTGGCCTCGTCAATCTCGTTTAACTGTTCGACAACAGAGGCCATTGCAATCGAGTCATGCGCCATTTCTGGGCTTAATTGCAGGTCGCTATAGACAGTTAGACGACGGCCCTGAGGTAAAGCAATTACTTGATTCGACAGGGAACTCACGGCCCCTAGTCTCGCAGAGATGGCGACAGCGCGTTGAAGTGAGACAATAGATACTGTGAGTATGCGCGAAGGTTCTCCCGAAAACTGGCACTGGCGAGCGGCCGAATTAACCCCTGGACCAGCTGTTATTTTTGACATTGACGGCGTTCTCGCCGATGCCGCCGGTCGACAGCACTACCTCGATTATGGCGACTGGCGCAGTTTCTTCGAAGCCTGTGGCGATGATCCTGTCATCGAAGAAATTGAAAGGCTGTTGGAGCTGCTTGATGCCAATCTCACAGTGATCTTGTTGACTGGTCGCCCGCGTCGCGTCGCCCCCCACACGTTGGGTTGGTTGGAGCGATATGGACTGCGTTGGGATGTGCTGATTATGCGCGAGTTCGGTGACTACTCGGGCGTTGACTATTTCAAACGAAGTGTGGTGCACGAGCTTCGAGAAACCGGTTTTGATTTGCGTTTAGCGCTCGACGATGATCCGAAGAACCACGCGATGTACGTTCGCGAAGGTGTTCCCTGTATCTACATCCACTCGGGTTACTACCTCTGAGCGTGCGTTAGCGCTTCACGTCCGGCCTGTCGGCCTGATCCGATGCTGGCGGGCACGCCCACGCCGTCATAAGCCATACCGCCCAGAAACACTCCGTGCGGAGCCAGGGCGGCTCGCGCCGCCGACACCATTGTTTGGTGCAAGGGGAAGTACTGCGGCAACGCGTGAGGCCATCGCTGTACTCGTGTTTCGAGAGCATCGGGCCAGGTTCCAAATATCTGAGCCAATTCGGCGTGGACTCGACTCACGAGTTCATCGTCGCTCATGGCCATCGCCCGTACATCGTCTATCCGTCCCGTGTGTACACGCACCAGTGCGAGCTGTGGGTCGTGCAGATGTGCCCACTTCCGGTCGAGAAACGTCACCGCGGTCGTGACCATTGAATCGGTGCCGGCAGCAAAGTGGGTCTGTAGCGGTATTAGCACGCCGGTGCCACTCTCAGGGAGCGGACAGGTGGCACGAGGAACGGCGAAGGTCACCATGGTGCTACTGGCGCTCCTGACAAACTCCAGGCGGCGCACGTCGGCCGCCAGGTCACCCAGGAGTGTTCCAGCGACTTGTGGTGGTGTGGCGACAACTACGGCATCGGCCGAAGTTACTGATGTCGCGGTTTCCACGCTCAACGCGTGTGACTGACCCGTGATGAGGCGAATAGCCGTAACGGGATCACCAGTGCGAAAGATGACGCCCCGCTGCTGCAGAATTTTGCGTACGTGTTGAGGCAGCGAGCCGACACCGTCTTGTAGCGAGAAGAAAATTGGCGTAGGCGTAGCGGGCGTAGTTGGTGGCTTAGGTCGAATTGCCTTCATGAGAGAGCCGCCTTTACGGGCGGCGGCATCTAACGCGGGAAAGACTTCTTTGGCACTGAGTTCATCAACGCGGCCGGCTTGAATACCGCCAATCATCGGCTCAATCAGTTCATCGACGAGGGCGTCACCGAATTTGCTCCGCAGAATTTCCCCAATCGTGAGCGCATCTGTGTAACGGAGTCGTCGAGGCACGAGGAGATCGCGTAGTGCCCCCATTTTTGCCCGACGCGACAGGTGTTGCATTGTTCGAAGTTGTGCCCACCGCGTAGGAACGCCCAGCACCAAGCCGGTCGGAATCTTCTCGAGATGTCCCCGAAGGTAGATCCAGGCCCCGCTCGCACCAATGGGTCGGAGCTGGTCGCCAAGGCCGACCTCTCGAATGAAATCTGTCGCCTCGCCACGAGTGGCGAGGAATCCGTCGGCGCCGAGGTCGATGACCTGTCCGCCAAACTCCGTCGTGCGCAGCGCCCCGCCCGTTGAAGGGAGTGACTCGATAACTTCAACAAACACATCGGGGTCTGGTGCACTGCCTCCCGATGCCTCCCACGCTGCGGCTAAGCCGGCGATACCACCGCCGACAATAACGACAGAGCGTCGACTCATTCGTTGGCCATCACCACATCTGCGAGAAGAGCAATGAAGTCGGGTGCCGCGTTCAGCGACTCCGTGCGAACGAGGTTTAGACCAACTTCGTGCGCCACGTCTTGTGCTTCGACGTCGATGTCAAAGAGCACTTCGAGGTGGTCGGACACAAAGCCAATAGGACACGAGACAATGTCGGTAATGCCGGAGGCTGCTTTGGTTCGTAGAACCTCCAAGATGTCGGGTCCGAGCCAAGGATCGGGCGTCCGGCCGGCCGACTGCCACGCCAAGTCAAAGTGGGGCGTCCCGACGATTGCTGCCGCCTGTTCGGCCGACTCCCGAAGCTGCTCGGGGTAGGTGTCGCCGTTAAGAAGAATCTTTTCCGGAAGTGAGTGCGCGCTGAAGAGCACCTCGGCGTTGGCACGCCGTTCGTCGGGAATCTGCGCGAGGGCCTCATTCACCCGGTTGGCAATAATCGCCAGGAAACCTGGGAAGTCCCACCATGCTCCGATGACTGTGAAGTTGATTCCTGTCAGCGTCGCCTGTGCTCGGGTCATGTACTGGTCGGTCGACATTGACGATGAGTGTGGGGCCAGCACAATGCCGATGACGTCCGTGAAGCCATCTTCGACGAAGGTTGCACCCGTCTCTTCAATCATTGGTGGTTCGTACTTCGACCCAAAGCGAACATCGAAGCGACCCGGGGCACGACGCTCGAGTTCGGCGCGCAGTGCATTGACTTGAGCGTCGGTTCGTTCGCGCAGTGGCGAGATGCCGCCGATGGCGTTGTAGCGACGGGTGAGGTCGGCTAGCTGCTCGACGGTTGGTGGCCGACCGTGTCGAATGAGTGTGTAGTAGGGCTCAATGGCTTCCGTCGATGACGGGGTGCCGTAGGCCATGACGAGGACGCCAATTTTCTTCATCGAACGCCAGCCTTTCCTTCTTCGTGTACAACGCGAACCACGGCCTCGAGAACGGCCGGATCAGTCTCGGGCAAAACGCCGTGTCCCAAGTTGAAAATGTGTCCGGCGTCGGTGCCAGCGTGCCGCAGGACCTCGCGGGCCGCAGTGACAGCGAGGTCGGCACCGTTCAAGCAGCGGGCCGGATCGAGGTTGCCCTGAACCGGGCGACCACCGACGCGACGACGACCTTCATTGAGCTCAACGTGCCAGTCAATGCCCATGACGTTGGTGTTCGCAGTTGCCATGAGGTCAAGAAGTTCGCCCGTGCCAACACCAAACAGGATGGTCGGCACATCGAGATCGGCGACCCCTTCGAGAACCCGCTTGGTCGCCGGTAGGGCGTAGCGCACGTACTCGTCACGGGTCAATGCGCCGGCCCACGAATCAAAGAGCTGGAGAGCTTGCGCGCCGTGTTGCACTTGAGCCCGGAGAAACGAAATGGTGATGGGGATGAGTCGATCCATAAGGGCATCAAAGAGAGCCGGATCGGCGTGCATCATTCCCTTGATGACACCAAAGGTCCGCGTCGGAGCGCCCTCGACGAGGTAACTCGCGACGGTGAACGGCGCGCCAGCAAAACCGATGAGCGGAACATTGAGTGGGGCGAGTTGCTCTACGACCAGGTCCACAGTCTTGGTGACGTGAGCGATGTCGGCCTCCTCGAGCGGCCGAAGCCGATCAAGGTCAGCGCGCGAGCTGAACGGGTTGGCCACGACGGGTCCGCGTCCGGGAACAACGTCGACGCCAAAACCAATGGCTTCGACGGGGACGACGATGTCGGAGAAGAGAATTGCCGCATCGACCCCGTAGCGACGAACCGGCTGCATGGTGACCTCACAGGCGAGGGCCGGATCGGCGATGGCGTCGAGAATCGAACCCGACCCGCGAAGGGCCCGGTACTCGGGCAGAGACCGCCCGGCTTGGCGCATAAACCAGACGGGAACGTGGTCGACGGACTCGCCACGGGCGGCCCGTAGGAAATTTGACTCGGTCATGGCTCCTCCTGGAACGGCGTAGTCATCGTAGGTTCTAATGCCCCAACCTGATTCCCCGTTTGCCCGTTAGGCTTGCTCATCTCTTTCTAGAGGTACCGGAAGCAGGACTCCTATGCATGAGCGCGAAATAGCCGAAGAACAGACGTTCCTCGAATTCGCCTATGAGGCGCACGCCCAGATGCTGGCCGACGCCGAATTGAGCCGAAAGCGTTACGCCGTCTCGGACGGGGTTCCCGGTGACCTCTCAGTGCGTGACGGCGCCATGGATAACTTCCTCCGTCGGATCGACCATCTTCAAATTGGCAATACGCCTCTCTTCTTTGGTCGACTCGACTTTTCGGCGACGAGCCCTAAGGGTGAGGCCACCTATCGCCTCGGTCGCATCTCCATTGTCGACCTCGATCAGAACCAACTCATTATCGACTGGCGTGCCCCAATTGCCGAAGCGTTCTATCGCGCTACCGCAATCGAGAACTTCGGGGTGACGCGCCGGCGTCACATCTCAATTCGAAATCGCCAGGTCCTCTCGGTGGAGGACGAGTACCTCTCTGACGAAGGCGCCGAAATGGCTGACGCCTCAGCGACTGCACCCGCCATCAACGAAGAGGGTCTGGTTGAGGGTGGCTTAGCTCTCGGTGGACCGGCCGCACTGCTCGCGGCCCTGGGTCGAGCGCGGACAGGTCGCATGGGTGACATCGTCGACACCATTCAACGTGAGCAGGACGAAATCATTCGAACTGACTTGAACACCATCTTGTTGGTGCAGGGTGGCCCGGGAACGGGCAAGACCGCGGTGGCTCTCCACCGTGCGGCGTACCTGCTCTATACCTATCGCGCCACCCTGGAGCGCCAGCGCGGCGTCTTGGTCGTAGGACCGAACCCAGTCTTCATGGGGTACATCGGCAACGTGTTGCCATCACTCGGTGAGTCAGGCGTGACGTTGACGACTGTGTCTGATCTCGTTCGGGGTGTCGCGGCTCGGGGCAAAGAGTCTGATGAACTGGCCCAGCTCAAGGGCGACATCCGGATGCAGGAAGTCATTGCCCGGGCGCTGGCCACTCGCCAGCGTGCACTGCGCAAAATCATGGACGTGCCTTTTGGCCGCTTCGTACTGAAGGTGACCCCAGAGGAGACCAAACACATTGTCGATCGCGCTAAGCGCCGAGGTGGGCAACACAACCCGCGTCGCAGTGTTGTTGGGCGAGAGCTCGCTCGATCATTGGCCGACCAGTATCGAACACGTTCGGGTGTGACGGCCGAACATTTAGAGATTGAAGATGTTGAAGGGGGGCTTGAGGAAGCGATTCGCGTCACGGCGGCCTTCAAGCAGATTCTCCAGCGAATCTGGCCCCGTCTCACCGGTCAAGACCTACTCCACGACCTCTTCGGCGCCGAGCCACTGCTTCGAGTGGCCGGTCGGGACATTCTCACCGACGATGAAATCAACCTGCTCGTTCGCCCTCGCTCGGAATACATGAGTGATATCCCGTGGACCGATGCAGACTTGGCACTCATTGATGAGGCGCGAGTCATGCTCGGTCCCCGCAAGAAGCCCCGGGGACACTCCCGCGTGGTGGACAGCGAGCTGACGCTCGAAGATGTTGACCAGCTACCCGATCACCACCGCGACGCCGCTCTTCGCGAGCGCACCGTAGTTACTCGCGTCGTGGAACGAGATTTTGACGAAGCAGAGTTCGTCAAACACGGACACATCGTCGTGGACGAGGCGCAGGACCTATCGGCGATGCAGTTGAGGGTGATTGGCCGTCGTAACGAGACGGGTTCTATGACCATCGTCGGCGACATGGCGCAAGCCACGACGGCCGCCGCTTCTGCGTCGTGGGACGCGACGATGGAGATTCTCGCTTCGACGAAGAAGCCGAGCCGGGTTGATCTCTCGGTCAGTTATCGAACGCCCGAAGAAGTATTGGAGTTTGCCGCACCGACACTGCACGCCGCAATGCCGGATCTCAAGCCGCCGGTTCCGGTGCGTCGAGCGGGCAGTACCCCACGAGTGGTCCGCAGCGACGCTGACTCCCTGGGGGCGACCCTGGCCCGAGTGGCCCGCGAGGAGCTCGACGGGGTGCACGGTGGTCGGATCGCCGTAATCGTTACCACCACGCGGGTGGGAGAAATAGTGGCCCTGCTCGCTCAGCACGGGGTAGTTGCGATTGACCCCGCGAATGATCTCGAGACGGGTTTGGCAGCCGACATCGTGGTTATTCCATCCGAGGGGGCGAACGGCCTTGAATTTGACGGTGTTGTCGTCGTGGAGCCCGCTGAAATTGCCAGCCGCGGTGGCGCCGCCGGGTCGATTACGCCTCGTGGACTCCGCACTTTGTACGTCTCGCTGACGCGGCCAACCCGCCGGTTGGCCATCGTTCACGTCGGGGAACTGCCCCCAAGTCTTTCCTAAGGAGGCAGTTCGTCTTCTCAAATGTGGCGAAGATGGACCATTTCCCGATAGAACATATGTCGTGAGTCAGGCAAATTCCTCCCTAAGCCTGGCGAAGCAGGACAAGATCGTTCACGATCGTCCACCGATGCTGGCCATTGGTGTGATGATTTGGCTCGGTTCGGAGTTGATGTTCTTCTCCGGTCTCTTCGCCGCGCTGTTTACTATCCGCGCACACGTCCCCGTTTGGCCGCCCACCGGCACCAAACTCGACACGTTGCAAGCCGGCATCTTCACCATCATCTTGGTGGCGTCGTCGGCCACAATGCAGTGGGCCGTCTGGCTCGAAGAGCACCGTCAGCGGGCCAAGGCCAAGCGTTGGGTCTGGATCACCATCGCTATGGGTGCCGTCTTCGTTGGCAACCAGGTCTACGAGTGGATCAACCTCGAGACCCGCTGGTACACAAACTCCTACGGCTCGGTCTTCTACATCACGACTGGTCTCCACGGACTCCACGTATTTCTTGGTCTCGTAGCCATGGGCCTCCTGCTCTACCGCATGAAGGGCCGTGAAGGGGACGCAGGTGAACTGGCGGCCTTCCAAGGTGTGTCGTACTACTGGCACTTCGTTGACGTTATCTGGGTCGGTTTGTACTCAGCACTATTCCTGTTGAAGTAGGCAAAGAATGATTACCCTCTCCACTCTCCGCCGCACGTTTGCTGCACTCTTTGTGCTCTTCCTCGGCACTTTCTCGGTCTTTGCCGTCACGGCTCAAGCCGCTGACGAGGTGGCTGGCGCAAGGCCAGGCGCAGCCTCCAATATTGGCAAGCCAACTTCGACGAACACTGTCAAGGACTCGAAGGGCAACGTCGTGCAGTACGGCTCTGACGCCATTACCTACAAATCTCCGTCGGCTATCACCGGCAAGACGGCCGCTGAACTTCGAGCCATTGGTCGAGCCCTCTACATGCAGAACTGCTCGTCATGCCACGGAGTTAAGGCTGACGGTGTGTTGTCTAAGGGCAACCCCGAGGCCTACCCGAGTTTGATCGACCTCGGTCCCGCGGTCATCGACTTTTGGATTTCTTCCGGACGTATGCCGGCCGCCGACCCTACGGCCATTCAAGCCGCCCGCAAGACGTCCCGTCTGAGCTCTCTGCAGAGCTTGGCAATTGCCGAATGGGTTAACTCACTTTCGAACGCCTATCCCTACGTTCCAGTGGTGAACACGAACGATGCGAGTCGAGCTGAGGGGCTGAACCTCTTCGCCTTGAACTGTGCCGCCTGCCACACCATCACTGGTGGTGGTGACGCGCTGGCCGCCGGGACGTACGCTCCGACACTGCAGGACTCGGACATCACAGCCACGCAGATTGCTACAGCGATCAGAAGCGGTCCGGGCAACATGCCGAACTACTCGAGCAGTCTCACCGATGAGCAAGTCGCCGACATTGTGAAGTACGTAAAAGTTGACATCCAGAACCCCAACAACATTGGTGGTGCTGGTTTTGGAGGCCTTGGGCCAGTGGCTGAAGGATTTATTGCGCTGTCGTTGGGTATCGGCATTTTGGCCCTCGCCGCATTCTGGGTAGGAGACCGCCAGTGAGTACAACCGAAGAACACCGCACACCCGTCTCGCTCTCGAGCGTTTCGGAAAATGACCCACGCATGCAGCCCGCGGCGAAGAACCCCGACCGCGTTGAGCGCTGGATTGCCATTCTGTTCGTACTGGGCTTCGTGGGCTTCATCGGATTCGGCTGGGCCTACTGGGTCGACGCCGCACCTTGGATTCTCGGCAGCACAGTGGGCTTCGCCTTCAGCTTCGTCGGAATTGGCGTAGTTGCTTGGGGCAAGTACCTCATGCCTAAGGGCCCCTTCGTTGAAGAGCGCCACGATATGCGCAGCACCGACGAAGAGCGTGACGCCTTCGCCGCCGCCATCATCCAGCGCGGTGGTGGTGTCATCAAGCGTCGTCCCATGCTGGGGGCTCTCCTCGGCGGAGGTCTCGGTATCTTTGGGATTGTTGCTCTTTTTCCAGTCCTGCGAAGCCTTGGGCCGTTGCCCGGCAAGACGCTGACGCGTACCGACTGGAAGAAGGGTTCCTACCTCGTCCTCCAAGATGGTCGTCGTGTTCACGTTGATGACTTCAAAATTGCCGAAGTCGCCACCGTCTTCCCCGAAGGCTTTGAAGAGACTCCGAATGGTCAGGCCGTTGACCAGACGATCATTATTCGCTTAGACACTGAAGACTTCACGACAAAGAAGGGACGCGAGTCCTGGGGCCCCGCGGGTTACGTCGCCTACTCCAAGCTCTGCAGTCACCTCGGCTGCCCCGTTGGCCTCTACGAGCAGCAACTACAGATGCTCGTGTGCCCATGTCACCAGTCGATGTTCGATGTCACCGTGGGTGCGCAGCCGAACTTCGGCCCCGCTCCTCGTCCGTTGCCACAGCTTCCGCTGTTCATCGACAAGGACGGCTACCTCCGTAGTCAAAGCGACTACCTCGAACCCGTTGGCCCTGGATATTGGGAGCGCTCATGAGTGATGTAAAGACGAAGCGGACCGCCAAGGCGGCTCGTGGCCCATACGGACGAGTCGGCCACGTACTAAACGAGCTGGATGACCGCGTTGGTTCAGCCAAGGCCCGTAATTTCCTCGACAAGATCTTTCCCGACCACTGGTCCTTCATGCTTGGCGAGATTGCTCTGTACTCATTTGTGATCATCATGGTCACCGGTACTTTCTTGACGCTGTACTACGTACCGAGTCAGACGGTCGTTACCTATCGTGGTTCGTACGCACCGCTCTACGGCATCAAGGTGTCTCAGGCCTACGCCTCGTCCGTCGATCTCACGTTTGGCGTACGCGGCGGTCTCTTGATGCGTCAGATGCACCACTGGGCCTGCGACATTTTCATTGGCGCCATGGTCGTCCACATGGCTCGAGTGTTCTTCACCGGTGCGTTCCGTAAGCCCCGCGAATTGAACTACTCAATCGGCACCACGTTGTTGACCTTGGGTATCGTGAACGGATTCTTGGGCTACTCGCTCCCCGACGACTTGGTCTCGGGCACGGGTCTTCGAATCGCCTATTCAATTCTGGAATCGATACCTGTCGTTGGTACGTATCTGGCCTTCTTTATCTTCGGGGGGAACTTCCCCGGGACAGCGGTCATCCCTCGATTCTTCATTCTCCACGTACTACTAATTCCCGGAATCATTACGGCAATGGTTGGTGCTCACCTGTTCTTACTGGTTCGTCAGAAGCACACACAGTTTCCTGGACCTGGTCGTACCGAGAAGAATGTGGTCGGTACACCCATGTTTCCTGTGTTCATGGGCAAGACCACCGGCTATCTCTTCATTGTGACTGGCGTAACAGCACTACTAGGAGCATTTACGCAGATCAATCCGATCTGGCTCTTTGGTCCGTACGACGCGGCGAAGATTTCGTACGCCGTGCAGCCTGACTGGTACATGGGCTTCCTGGACGGTGCGCTCCGTATCGCTCCAGCGTGGCAGACGAATAATTTCGGACACACGATTCCCTGGACCGTTACCTTCCCAGCGCTGATTTTGCCCGGCATCATTTTTGGTATTGCTTACGCCTGGCCCGCCCTAGAGCGCAAGTTCACTGGTGATAACGAGCTACACAACTTGCTGGACCGACCTAGCGAAGTACCAGTTCGCACCGCAGCCGGATCGGCTCTCCTCGCATTTGTGATTTGGCTCTTCATCGCGAGCTCCACCGACGTCATCGCTAACTTCATGCACTTGTCCTTAAACAATGTGTTGATATTCATGCGCATCACGACTTTTATCGTTCCTGTCGTGACGTACATCATCACGTTGAAGATTTGCCAAGAGATGCGCGATGCCGATGGATCGGGTCGTCGTAAGACGCCGAACCTGGTGACTCGTACATCCGAAGGTGAGTACGTCTCAACGGCCGCTCCGTACCACGAAGAAATGCAGCACCATGAAGAAGTAGCTGTTCCGGTGCCCACATTCTTGGTGAAAGACGAAGCGCCATCGAGCGACGGTGTTCGCACGGTAGAGCGCTAGGTCGTGCGCGCCGCTGCTCGTCTTAAGCGACGTCGGCGTTTAACTCTTATCGTGGTGTCGGCTGCCCTGGTGGCTGCCGGCACCACTTTTTATCTCACTACGTCGCGCGAATCCGCCGACGCCGCACTCTCTTCTAACGATGAGACCACCGTTACAACCGTGCCGAGAGAGGAACCTCAAACCGGCTGGACCGTCGTAGGGCGGGGTCGCAAAGGGGTCTTCTCAGACAAGAAGCAGGTGACCGTTGGCGGGATTAACTTCCTGGCCGCTCGTTTCCGTAAGACCACGACCAAGCTTTCATGGCACCCTGGTTTAGAGGATCCACCCAATGTCCATCAACTCCTGCCTGGGATGACGACAGCGATTGATTTCGCGGGCCAGGATGGCCTTGACGGTGTTCTAGGAGCCTTCAACGGCGCGTTCAAGCTCTCGGCTGGTGCTGGTGGGCTCAAGGTGCGTAGCGCCGTCCTAGCTCCGTTTAAGCCTGGATTCGCCACCATCGCCATCGACAAAGACGGTCAGGTGGCTATGTGGGCGGGAGTGGCCTACCAGGCTCCGGCCGGCTTCACGGGCGTTGTATTTCGCCAGAATCTCCAATTTCTAGTAGAGGGTGGCAAGGTAAGTACCTCGGCTAAGAATCCCTCACAGAGCCTCTGGGGGCCCACTCTGGGCGCAGAAGCGCGGCAATCCCGTACCGGTGTTGGGCTCGACTCGTCAGGCAACCTGGTGTACGTCGCCACCATGGCTAAATGTCTTCCCGCCGAGCTGGCTCAGGCCATGGTCCAGGCGGGTCTCGTTAAGGGGATGGAGCTTGACATCAACCCCTACTGGCCAATCTTGGGGATGACTCCCAGACCAGTACATCAGCCCGTTGGGGGATTTACTGTCACGCTGCCCGGGTCCCAGCACAGTCCCCACGTCTTTGTTGAAGGCTGGATTCGCGACTTCTTCGTTGTGACCGCTCGCCGCTAGCTGAACAAGCTGTAGTCAAACTCGCGGGGCTCTTCTTCGTCGTTTCGATCGTCGTCTTGGAATCCGTAGCGCAGGCCGCAGGCCCGACAGGTCGTGTCGAGCAGAGCGCTGGGATCACCCATCATGATCACGCATCCCGCCAGCTCGTAGAGGGCTCCCTCGGGAGTGCCGTAGTACGAGGTGAAGTAGAGGTGGGGCGCGTCCGGAAAGATCCGTTCATCGAACGTCTCGTACTCCGGTGACTCCTCATCGGGTTCTTGTCGATCGGCTTCGGTCCGGTAGTGCCACACCCCTTCGGCATCGCGGGCGGCGTAAGTCTGATGTTGAAACTCTTCACGGAACATCGGCATCCCGTGGATCACCTGTATCAGCTGAATTGAGTGGCATCGAGGACACTC
>JBAXMO010000003.1:0-32126 GCA_037134255.1 Actinomycetes bacterium
CTAGTGACCTCAACCACGCCTTCGACGGCACCAACTGGGCCTTGCTCGTTGGTTCGATTCCCCGCAAGGCCGGTATGGAGCGCGGTGACCTCTTGAACGTCAACGGTGGCATCTTCAAGCCCCAGGGACGCGCCATTGCCGAGAACGCCGCTAGCGACGTTCGCGTGCTGGTGGTTGGCAACCCCTGCAACACCAACTGCCTGATCGCTCGTTCCAACGCGCCTGAAGTTCCCGCCGACCGCTGGTTCGCGATGACCCGCCTCGACCAGAACCGTGCCGAGACGCAGATCGCCAAGAAGGCCGCCGCACCAGTCGAAGCGGTGAAGAACCTCGCCATTTGGGGTAACCACTCGGCCACGCAGTACCCCGACTTCTACAATGCCACCGTCGCCGGTGCTGCCGCCACAGCGGCCATCAGCGACCACGCCTGGCTGCAGACCGACTTCATCTCGACCGTGCAGAAGCGCGGCGCCGCCATTATCGAAGCCCGCGGTGCAAGCTCAGCCGCTTCGGCCGCAAACGCCGCGATTGACACCGTCCACGACCTGGTCTTCCCGACGGCCGCGGACGACTGTGTCTCGGTCGCCGTGACCTCGAATGGTGAGTACGGCGTCCCAGCCGGCCTGACGTTCGGTTTCCCCATCGTTGCTGACGGTAAGGGTGACTGGAAGGTTAAGGAAGGCTTCGAAATCAACGAGTTCGCCGCAGAGAAGATCAAGGTCACCACTGACGAATTGATTGGCGAGCGCGACGAAGTTCAGGCTCTCGGCTTGATCTAAGCCATAGGTCACTGCAAGGCCCCGCGAGGAAACTCGCGGGGCCTTTGCTTTTAATGCCTTCCATGCGCCTTGCGATGAACGACCTCATAAACGTGGCGCATTCGCCATGCGATTGTGCCGTAGCGCCTCTGCGCGAAATTCGACCCGGTCCGCAACTATGTCGTCGGCGAAGTGTGGTTGAGTCGGGGGAGCGACTATGGCTGCAGATGTAAGGAAACCTCCAGGCCCACGAGCCCTCAGTGCGCACGGATCTAGACTCTCACCGTGGGTGCTCTCGTAATCTTCGCGGTCAATGTCCGGGCTTTGGCCAACTTTTATGAAGGGGTTCTGGGATTTTCTCCGCGGCCACGACCGGGGGATAGCAAGAAGGACCTTCGGTTAGGAAGGGGTGGTGAGGAACTTCTCATACATTCGATTCCGCCTCGCGTATCGAAAACCATTGTTCTTACGTCCCCTCCAGCGCCCAGAGAAGACAGTGCCATGAAGCCAGTTTTTGATGTGAAGTCGCTGCCCCTGGCACTGGAGCAAGTCTCACTTCGAGGTGGCATAGTAACGAAACGTACGTTTACCCTCGATGGCTTGACCCGCCGTGACATCGTTGATCCAGAAGGCAATGTGGTGCAGCTCAGAAGCGCCGCCGAGTGAGGAATCGATTTCTGAGCCCAACGATGGTGATGCGACCGCTGGGGCGCGACCTACGCAGTTGGGTCACCGCTTACTAAGGTTGCAGCATGCGACTTTGGCGGATACTTCTCACAACTGGCGCGGTGGCCACACTGCTCATGCCGAGCGTCGCTGAGGCGAAAGCCACCACCACTACGACCCTTCCGGCCTGCCAGCAACTCCCGAAAGCGGGCGGGGTCTACAAGAACTGCAACTGGTCGGGACTGGGGTTGGCCGGTACAAATCTGACCGGCACCAATCTGACTGGCACCAACCTTTCGAGCGCGGACCTTTCGAGTGTGATTTTGATTGGCACCAACTTGACGGGCGTCAATCTCACTAGCGCCAAACTTGATGGGGTGATTAGTCGGGGCATCGTTGGTACTCCGTCTGCCCTGCCGCCGCTCTGGGCCGTCTCCAAGGGTGTCCTGCTCGGACCCAAGGCCAATCTGACCGGCGTTGATCTCCGAGGTATTGATGTCACTGGCGTGAGTCTGCGCGGTGCAACATTGGCCGGCGTGACGACGGGAGGCATCGAGGGCTCCACGGTGCAGCTCCCTACCGGGTGGCTACTCACCTCCGGGTACCTCGTTGGACCTGACGCCATTTTGGTGGGCGCTGATCTCTCGGGTGCCGATTTCACTACTGCCTCGTTAAAGGCTGCCAATCTCACCCGGGCTGATCTCACGGGAGCCGATCTCACGGGGGTCAATCTTCGAGGGGCCACCCTCACCGGCAGCACGCTCGATTCAGCCACCCTGACTGGAGCCTCACTGGCTGGCGTGACGTCTGGTTCGGTCATTGGTACGCCGGCCGCCGTGCCTCGCCTCTGGGGCGTTCTGCACGGCTACGTCGTGGGCCCGGGAGCCGTCCTACGGTCCGCGCGACTGTCCTACACCTCCTTTGTGGGTATATCTCTCCAGGGGGCCAATCTCACCGGAGCGTCACTCTCGTACTCCAACTTCAATGGCGTCAACCTCACGAGCGCCAATCTCAATGGTGCATCACTCGCACACGCCACGCTGATTGGAGCGGATCTCACGCAAGTCTCGCTCTATAAGGCCAGCGCCACCTTTGCGAATGCCACCCAAGCCAACTTCACGCACGCGAACCTCACGGAGTTGAACTTCACTCACGCCACTGCGACGAACGCAGTGTTTATCCATTCGAATCTCACGAAGGTTGATTTTTCATCATCTAATTTGACGAACGCCAACCTAAGTAATGCGGCGCTTCGTGGTGCACAGCTCGGCAAGGCCGTCCTGAAGGGACTGTTGGCCGCCGGAACTACGGGTACGCCAGGTTCACTTCCTGCGAAGTGGACCGTCAAGAACGGCAGCGTTAAAGGGCCGGGCTCGCGCTAGTTCCACCGAAGGCCGCGCGCAGGGCGTTGGCCATTTCGACCACAGCCTTGGTATCGCCTCGTAGTTTGAAACGTCCGGCACGGAGAGCTTCGGCCACATCGAGCGATCCAGCAGCCAGGGCCTTGGCATCCGTGAATGAGAGCGTGACGAGAGCATCAGCGGCGAGGTGATCGCCAATCCCGATACTCACCACCCCCGCGAGGCAATTCAACGTCATGGCGTGAGGCGTCGATGATGGTCCATCGTTCCATTCAAAGACGACACGCCAGGATTCGGTGGACTCGGGGGTGGCTGACTCTAGGACCTCGTTGATGGCGCGGAACCAGTCCGCACTCAGAAACTCGGTCACGGTTAACTACGGGGCGGGCTGAACAGCCGCGTCTTGAGCTGAGACCTTGGTCTTGCGACGGATCTTTCGACCGAGCCACGCCACCGGGTCGTAGTGCGCGTCAACGACACGCTCCTTCAACGGGATAATGGCGTTGTCAGTGATCTTGATGTGCTCGGGGCAGACCTCAGTGCAGCACTTGGTGATGTTGCAGTAGCCGAGACCCATGTCTTCGCGAATCAAGTCACGACGGTCGTTGGTGTCCAGGGGGTGCATCTCAAGTTCGGCGTAGCGGATGAAGAAACGAGGGCCGGCGTAGTGCTGCTTGTTGTCTTCGTGGTCACGGATGACATGGCAGACGTCCTGACACATGAAGCACTCGATGCACTTACGGAACTCCTGGCTGCGCTCCACGTCTTCTTGGAAGATGCGGTAGCCACCCTCAGGCATTGGTGGTGGCAGCAGAGCTGGCACCTTTTCAGCCTGGGCGTAGTTGAAGGAGACGTCAGTCACGAGGTCCCGGATGATGGGGAACGTCTTCATCGGGGTCACGGTGATGGGACCTTCAGGCATGTCCGACATACGGGTCATGCACATCAAACGGGGCTTACCGTTGATTTCAGCGGCGCATGAACCGCACTTACCAGCCTTGCAGTTCCAACGGCACGCCAAGTCGGGTGCCTCGGTGGCCTGAATGCGGTGGATGACGTCGAGGACGACTTCGCCCTCGTTCTGCTCCAAGGTGTAATTCTCAAACTGGCCGCCGGTGGAGTCACCGCGCCAGATGCGCATCGTTACGTCGCTCATTATTTACCCTCCTCGAGGAGTGCCTTCAGTTCAGCAGGGATAGGAAGCAGAGGGATCTGCTCCGTCTTGATTGATGCAGTCCAGTCGTTACCAGCAAGGGTGTGACCGATGTTGACCTTCGAGAGTTGCTCGTCGGTACCGGGGAAGTCCTCACGGGTGTGACCACCACGTGACTCCTTGCGGTCCCGTGCACCGCGGGCGGTGCACTTAGAGACGGTCAGCATGCTCGGAAGGTCCGTCGCCAAGTTCCAACCGGGGTTGTACTGACGACCGCCCTTGAGGGAGATGTTCTGCACGCGCTCAGTGAAGTTTTCGAGTGTCTCGATGGCGGCTTCAACTTCGGAGCCCGTACGGATGATGCCGACGTTGGCCTGCATCATTTCCTGCAGGTCGCGCTGGATGTCGTAAGGGTTCTCACCGTTCTCGCGGTTGAACGGAGCGAGGGCTTCGGCAATCGCCGCATCCACTTCACCCTGGTTCAACGTGGCACTGCCCTGGAGTCCTTCGATGTAGTCGGCGGCACCCATGCCGGCGCGGCGTCCAAAGACGATGAGGTCGGACAGTGAGTTTCCACCGAGACGGTTAGCTCCGTGCATACCACCGGCCACTTCACCGGCAGCGAAGAGTCCGGGGACCTTCGTGGCGGCGGTGTCGGCGTCGACCTTCACGCCACCCATGATGTAGTGACAGGTCGGCCCAATCTCCATGGCCTCGCGGGTGATGTCTACTCCGGCCAGCTCCATGAACTGGTGGTACATGGAAGGCAGGCGACGACGGATGAATTCGGCGGGACGACGTGACGCAATGTCCAGGTAGACACCGCCGTGAGGTGATCCTCGGCCGGCCTTTACCTCGGTGTTGATGGCGCGAGCCACTTCGTCACGGGGAAGAAGTTCTGGCGGACGACGACCAGCGGCGTGGTCTTCGTACCAGCGGTCACCCTCCTCTTCGGTTTCGGCCGTTTCGCTACGGAACATGTCAGCGACGTAGTTGAACATGAATCGTTCGCCCTCGGAGTTGCGAAGTACACCACCGTCACCACGGACACCTTCGGTTACGAGAATGCCTCGAACCGAGAGGGGCCAGACCATGCCGGTCGGGTGGAACTGGATGCACTCCATGTCAATGAGCTCAGCGCCGGCCCACATGGCCATGGCGTGACCGTCACCGGTGCCCTCCCATGAGTTCGACGTGAACTTCCAAGACTTACCAACACCACCGGTGGCGAGAACTACGGCCTTGGCAGAGAAGGTGACGAACTCGCCAGAGGCGCGCCAGTAGGCGACGGCGCCGGCAATCTTGCCGTCCTGGTCGTGCAGGAGACGAAGGACCTTGCACTCCATGAACACGTCAGTGCCCATTGAGACGACCTTCTGCTGCAACGTACGGATGAGCTCCAAACCGGTGCGGTCACCGACGTGGGCCAAACGGGCGTAGCGGTGACCACCGAAGTCACGCTGCAAGATCTTGCCGTCCTTGGTGCGGTCAAAGAGCGCGCCCCACTGCTCGAGCTCCCACACGCGGTCTGGTGATTCCTTGGCGTGTAGTTCGGCCATGCGGTAGTTGTTCAGGTACTTGCCACCACGCATCGTGTCGCGGAAGTGGACCATCCAGTTGTCCTCTTCGTAGACGTTGCCCATGGCCGCGGCCATGCCACCTTCGGCCATGACCGTGTGGGCCTTGCCGAGGAGGGACTTGGTGATGATGCCGACCTTGAGCCCGCGTTGCTTGGCCTCAATGGCGGCACGCAGACCGGCGCCACCGGCGCCGATGATGAGTACGTCGTACTCGTGGTGTTCAGTTGGGGTATTGGTTGACATTGGTCAGCTCCTAGAAGAAAACGAGGTCGCGGATAGCGCCACTGGACACGAGTCGGACGTAGACGTCAGTCAGAGCCACGACGAAGAGTGAGGCCCACGCGAAGTTCATGTGCTTGGCATTGAGAGGGGTCGCAAGCTTCCAAAGCTTGTGACGGATGGGGTGCTGGCTGAAGCTACGGACCTGACCACCACAGATGTGGCGACAGGCGTGGCAGGAGAGCGAGTAGAGCCAGAGCAGTGTGGCGTTCAAGGTCAAGACCAGTGAACCGACTGAAATGCCCCAGCCGCCACCAACCACGTGGAAACTACGGATGGCGTCGTAGGTCAAGAGCACGTTGAAGATCACTCCGAAGTAGAAGAAGTAGCGGTGAGCGTTCTGGACCACGAGGGGGAAGCGGGTCTCACCGGAGTAGTTGGTGTGAGCGTCAGCTACGGCGCAGGCTGGTGGGCTCCACCAAAAGGCGCGGTAGTAGCTACGGCGGTAGTAGTAGCAGGTCATCCGGAAGCCCAAGGGGAAAATCAGGATGATCAGGGCGGGGGAGAGGTTGCCGATATTCAATGCGAAGCCAAACGGGTTCGAGCCCTCAACGCACGAGGTCGAAAGACAGGGGCTGTAGAAGGGGCTAATGAGTTCGTTGACGCCGGCGCCGCCAACGAAGTAGTTCACACCCTGAAAGGCGGCCCAGGTCGCGTAAATCACAAACGAAGTCAAAATTGAAACAGTGATTACTGGCTGGAGCCACCAACGGTCTTGACGCAACGTGGACACATCAGGTCCTCCGCGCGTTCCTCCCAGTACCACCTGCGTCGAGCTTTCTACGACTGTCACGGCATTCCTCTCGTCAAACGTCGGGTAAAAGTCGCTTGGAGCGACCTCTGTTCATTGTAGGGAAAGTTTGTTCGGTACTCCACAGTTGGCGCCCGCGCCTGGGCTCTTTTTCGGTCCTACGCCTCGAGTACCTACGTTCGGCCGGCAATGCGAATCCGAACTCGGCAAGTCGCCCCCATCGAATGGACTCCTAGGGAATCGTTAGGCCACGCCTACCCCGTGCTGAGCCGTAGGTCCCAGGGACTCCCTAGAGTTTCCCTATGAGTTCTCTCGTTACCCCTAGCAATCTGGCGACCACTTTGGGCGCCCTTAAGGCCTCCGGATGGGTCTCTCGCAGCATCCACGAAGAGATGCGCGCCAATCTCGAATCCTTCATCGCCGACGGCCGGCCCCTCTCGCTCGGAGTTCAGGGTTACGAAGACACCGTTTTGCCTCAGGTGGAGACGGCCATCTTGGCCGGACACGACATCATCTTGCTCGGCGAGCGCGGTCAGGCCAAGACTCGAATTGTTCGATCACTTACCGAACTGCTCGACGAATGGCTGCCCATCGTGGCCGGTTCGGACGTGCGCGACGACCCCTTCAACCCAATCTCCATCTTCGCCCGCGAACTCGTGGCCGAGCGTGGTGATGAGACGCCCGTCGCGTGGGTGCATCGCTCGCGTCGCTTCGCCGAGAAGCTCGCGTCGCCCGATACCTCCATGGCCGACCTCATTGGTGAGATCGACCCCATCAAAGTGGCCTCCGGTCTCTACCTCGACGACGAGCGCGCCCTCTCCTTCGGCCTCGTGCCCAAGTCCAACCGAGGCATCTTTGCCATCAACGAGCTCCCCGACCTTTCGGAACGCATCCAGGTCGGTCTGTTGAACGTGTTGGAAGAACGCGACGTTCAGATTCGCGGTCACCTGGTGCGGCTCGACCTTGACATGGTCGTGGTGGCCACCGCTAACCCCGAGGACTACACCAACCGTGGTCGCCTTATTACCCCGTTGAAGGACCGGTTCGGTTCACAGATCCGGACCCACTACCCCCTCGACATCGCCACCGAAATTGCAATCGTCCGTCAAGAGGCGCACCTCCCGACCACGACCAAGCAGATTGTGGTGCCGTGGTTCATCGACGACATCGTGGCTCGTGTGAGTCACGTGGCTCGTCGTAGTCACGTCGTCAACCAGCACTCGGGAGTCTCGGTCCGTCTCTCGATTGCGAACTACGAGACAGTGATTGCCAACGCCCTACGCCGTTCGTTGCGCACCCACGAAGAGACCGTGGTGCCACGCGTCAGCGACCTCTCGGCCATGGTGCAGTCAACCCAAGGCAAGATTGAAATTGATTCGATGGATGACACCGACCCCAGCTTGTTGATTGCCGGACTCGTCACTCTCGCGACCCGTCAGTGCTTTACGGAGAACGTGGCCCTGGCCGAAGCGGGCGCCATCGTCGAGGCCTTTACCGAAGAAGTTATTGTGCACGTCGGCGACGATCTTCCGGCCCAGGACTACCTCAGCGTGTTGGCTCACATTCCCGTGTTGGAGCCTCCAGTTCGCCGTATTGCGGGTCCCGACGCCGGTCCGGCCGAGATGGCCGCGGCGCTCGAATTCATTCTTGAGGGGTTACACCTCACGAAGCGGCTCGCCAAGGATGCCTCGGGCGCGCGTGCGCTCTACCGGTCGCGGAATCGCTAAATGGCAGTTCGGTACGGATTCCGGCGCCCCGGTGACGGGGACGATTTCGAAGACCTCGCGGCCGAGGACTTGCTGGAGTACGTGCTGGACGAATTGTTGGAGTACGGCGACCTGGACTCGGTTCTGGACCGACTGGCCTACGAAGGGCTTGAAACCCCCGATGGTGACCGCATAGAGGGCCTCAGGGACCTCTTGGACCAGGCCCGCGAGCGTCGCCGTCAACTCGAAGCTTCGGCCGATCCCGAAGGCCAGCTAGCCGAACTGATGAAGCGTCTCGAGCAGATTGAGGAACTCGAAGGTCAGGCCCTCGATGACCTTCAAGCCGAAGCTGAATCCTCGGGCGACGAGCGTCGACAGGAAGTTACGAACGACCTCGTTAACGAAAAGCGGCTGCAGCGCGACCTCATGCCCGACCAGTTCGGTGAGCGCCTGAGTTCCTATCAGAACTACGACTTTGTATCTTCCGAAGCCCGTGAGGCGTATGAAGCGATGATGCAAGAGATACGTGAAGACGTTCTCAATACCTACTTCGAAGCCAATAAGGAGTTCTTCGCCAACCCCGACGAGGCCGAGATGGGCCGACTGCGGGACATGATGAACGCCCTCTCGAATCTCATCGAACAAGATCGCCGCGGCGAACCACTCGATCCCACTTTTGAAGAGTTCATGCAGGAGTTCGGCGACTTCTGCCCGGGCGCCGAGACCCTCGAAGACGTCGTGCGAATGATGGCCGAACGGGCCGCCGCGGCCGAAGCGATGTTCAACTCACTCTCGGCCGAGCAGCAGGCCGAACTGCGCGGCCTCTTTGGTCAGATGCTTGAAGATCTGGACCTCAACTCGGCTCTCAACCGGTTGGTCGGGAACTTACGTCAAGCCACCCCCGACATCGACTGGCAGCGGGCCAACCGCTACCGTGGCGGCCAGCCGGGGAAGTTTTCGGAGGCGACAGATCGTTCGCAAGAAATTGCAGAGCTCCGCAATTTAGAACAATTTCTGGAGGGACCCGGCGGCGCGAACCGCCTCCCGGAAATCGACATCGAAGCCGTTCGGCGCAACCTTGGTCCCGACGCGGCCAAGAATGTTGAGCGCCTCCAAAAGGCGATGCGCGGACTGACAGAAAAAGGACTGATTGACCGTTCGCAAGGTCAGACCAAACTCACGGCCCGCGGTATGCGCAAAGTGGCCGGCTCGGCCCTGCGCGAACTCTTCTCTCAACTTCGTGGGGGCGCCTTCGGCGCGCACCGCCACGCGAGCACCTCTCGCGGCCACGACCGTGAGGAGACATCGAAACCATGGGAGCCCGGTGAAGCCGTGAACCTCCACCTCGGGCGCACACTTCGCAACGCTGTCTTTCGTCAAGGACCGGGCACCCCCGTGCGGCTCCTGCCCGAGGACTTCGAAGTGGAAGAGCACGAGGCGACCGTCCGTTCAGCCACCGTTATTGCGGTCGATCTCTCCCTCTCTATGGAGATGCGAGGCAACCTCGGCCCGGCCAAGAAGATGGTGCTGGCCCTGTCACATCTGATCCAGACGGCCTACCCGCGTGACTTCGTCACCATCGTTGGCTTCGGCGAGACGGCTCACGAGATCAAGTTCGAAGACGTACCCTTCCTAACGGTTGACTACCAGTACGGCACGAACCTGCAGCACGCCCTGGCCCTCTCGCGCCACCTCATGAGGGGAGAGAAGGGCACGAAACAGATAATCGTCGTGACCGATGGTGAACCCACGGCCCACCTGCAGCCCAACGGGGAGCCCTTCTTTTCGTGGCCCCCCGTTCGAGAGACCCTCTATTTGACGATGGCCGAAGTCCTGCGCTGCACCAAGGCCGGCATAACCATCAACACCTTCGCCCTCGATATTGAGCGAAGCCAGTTCCCCTTTGTGGAACAGATCGCCAAGGTCAATGGTGGGCGGACGTTCTATACCGATATTGATAATTTGGGCCGCTACGTGCTCGATGACTTCGTCAAATCCCGGAGACAAGCTTCCTAAATTCGTTGGCAAGTCTCTTGAAGGAGCGTCGCGTGAACCAGTGGTGGCTCGTCGGCGGTGAGGCTGGTGAAGTCCTCGGAGAGCAGGCCCGCCCGGCCCACGCCTCGAACAACGAATCATGACCGGTTGAACCGCAGCTTTCCGTTGAAAAATAAGGTTTAATTCGTCCTGACCCCCATTCATCAGGGAATTTCTATTTCCATTTGCATTGTGCGCGAATTTGGGGCACAATCACATCGTTGTAATTACAACGATGACAGCAATGGCGTTTCCTAGGAGGAACCGATGGATGACATCACAAGTTTATTGAGTGGGCTAGAGAACCGCGGATGGCAGTCTCGTGCGAACTGCATGGGCGTTGACCCTGATCTCTTCTTCCCAGAGCGCGGTGCTTCAACGCGTGAAGCCAAGGAAGTCTGTCGGGGCTGCGTCGTCCGCGACGACTGCTTGGAGTACGCCCTCGACAACGGCGAGAAGTTTGGCATCTGGGGTGGCATGAGTGAGCGTGAACGTCGCCGCCTACGCCGCGCCCGTGCTGTGGAGCGCCGGAGCGCCGCAAGTTAGGTCGAAGTTCTTTTGAAACGCCCCCGGGAAAACCGGGGGCGTTTTCTTGTACGGCTAACGACTGGCGGCAAGGTTTTCGAGGTGTGACTCGATGGTGAGTGCTTCGCTCAATCCGAGTTGCGACCAACGGTCCGGAGTAATGGCTTCGAGGATCGCGCGGGGAGCTAGCCCTACGAGTTCGCATTCGCTGATCACAGCCCCCTCCGGCAGGAGTTTGGTGAGGGCGTCGTAGGCAACGGCTGGACCGGTGGTGAAGGGATCAACCAGGTTGCAGCTCACCTGCAATCGAGTGCCAACGACGAGACCCAAGGTGCGGATGCCCGGGCGGCGGAGTTGGCTCGCGAGGCGTTTGGCCACCGCGAGGTCGATGCCCTCCACAAACATGTTCCAGGCCAGGAGGATGGGCCGTTCACCCACCGCGGTAGCCCCCACTTCCTCGGCGGGCGCGGCTGGTCCGAAATCAGGGGTCAGCGTGACAAAGGCGCCCTTACGAACTCCGGGCAGTGTGCGCTCGACACCGTTGACCTCGCCGTAGAGAAACGTGGAGACGCCCAGATCGCCGAGCCACTCGGCCGTTTGATTGCGCAGCGCCAGCGCTTGGGAGCGTTGAGCGGGATCGAGGGCCACGAAGGGCACGACATCTACGACCCCAAAGCGTGGGTGCACGCCGTCGTGGAACTCCAAGTCGAGGGCATCAATGACGTTGCGCAACATCCATTGCACGTCGAGCAATAACTCGTTGGCCGAGTTGATGAGCGTAAAGACGGAACGGTTGTGCCAGGGGTCGCTGTGCCGGTGGCGAAATGATGAGCCGGCCGACCGCTCAAACTGTCGAAGGATTGGTTCATCTTGTCCCTCGGAAACGTTGATGACGCACTCAAAGACGTCGGGGTGCGCCATCAATCGTTAGCTGCGGGTCAGGGGGAGCCCACGGCGACGGGCTCGCTGCAGTCGGCGACGCTCTCGTTCGCTCTTGCCACCCCAGATGCCGTGATCCACGTGGTTCTCAAGGGCGTAGTTCAGACACTGATCGGCTACGGGGCATGTGGCGCAAATCTTCTGCGCTTTAATCACACCCGTACCATCGCCGGGGAAGAACATCTCGGCTGGGAAGTTGCGACACTTGCCCTCTGCCATCCATTCGGTACTCATGCTGACCCTCCTTGTTAGGCCTACAACGGACAGTAGCCACTATGGGACCAGAAAGCCATTTCTACGATGCGAACAACTTCACAACGGGCCGGTAAATGACCTGTAAAAGTGGGGCTCAACTCGACATAGTCTCGTCCGATAGAATGACTATTCCGTTGAAGTTCCACGGAAGTTACACACTCAAAAGGAGTGGCCATGAGCCAGTTTTCGCCTACTGAACCGGCAGAGATCGAAAACCCCGTCGGTCACGTCCAGGTGATTTACCTCGGCCCCGTCGCCCCCCACTGGGAGTGCCGCATGGTCTTTGGTGAGCCTGAGCAGATTCAGGCCTTCGTGGACCGCGTCGACGCCCGCCTTCGCCTCCTGCCTCCCCACGACCCACAGTTCCGCCGCAATCGCGAGCGAGTGAACCGTGATGCGGAGCGCGAGCAACTCAAGATTGAGTGGGACCTCGGCTACAACGAAAACGAATAGTTTTCGCGCCTAGGCAAACGGTGACTGCGTGACGCGACTGCGCCACAACGCAGGCTGTGCAAACTCATCGGCACTCGGAAGTCCATCGAGTTGAAACAGTCGAGTCAATTCTTCGATACCCCATGTCGCAACGACCTCGCGCACAAACTGCTCGGCGACATCGACGCGCGATCCTCGTATTGAAATACCAAAGAGGGCGGCCGCTGACTCTTCGCCCTTGGCGTCACTTCGGCGGTGCCGGAGGAGGGCTTCATCTAGGAGTGGTGTCGGGCCAACAATTGAGTGGGTGACGTGGCTCGCGATGAAGTCAAACGTGGCCCGCAAACAGACGCTCGCGGCATCGATGGCAATGGTCGCTGGCGTTTCTTCCCCTAATTCAATGCCATCGAAGAGCTGCTCGGGGTTGCTCATGAGCTCGCTCATGTCGCCACCTTGTATCAGTCCAGTGAGACGTCCCATGATGTCGCCCTGGGCCGCCTGTGCGTCCTGAACCGCATCAAAGAGCAGAGCTCGCAGTGCGGTACCCGTGCCGTCTTGACACAGGTAGGTCGCGGCCGTGTGCTCGTAGGCCACGGCGTAAATCATCACCTGGTCGTGATCGAGCGACCACTCATCGGCGAAGCGCGCGACGTTGTTGACGATGATGGCGCGCTCGTCATTTTCGCGGGGGAGGGGGATAGCCCCGAGGGACCAAGCTGTCTCGGAAAAGTGTCCCGCAACAGAGCCCAGTTGAAACCCAATAAAGAGTGGCCCCATCGCCGCGCCCAATTGCGCCAACATTGGGGCCATCGGATTGTCATCAGAAGTTTCGGCTGGCGCCGGTGGCGTATTCGCGTGGGGGGCTACAAGCGGAGACCAGTCGCGGAGTGCAGCCTCCGAAAGTTCGGTCCGCGTAGCGGCTCGGGCGGGCGTGACTTGCGGGATGCCTAGCAACATCTCAATGTGTCGAGCCACCAGGGGGGCGTACTGCTCCAGCCGCTGACGCTCTACGGGCAGCGGGTTGGGGTCCGAGTCATCGCCACGGGCAATGTTGAGCGCCAGCGCGCGGGCTGTTTCCAGCCAGGAGTTCGGACCTTGTTGGCCGAGCATTTTCATGAGGTCGCCCATGAAGCCAAAGTTGCCGAAAGGGGTTTCGCTCACAACAGCAACTTAGGACAGACAAGCCAGCCGTACAACCACGAATGATGGCTGCTGGTCTCGAAGAAACTGAATGACCATCGAGGTGTGGCCGGCCGTGGCATAGAGCTCGGTGACGATGCCGTCCATGGTATCGACGCTCTTTTCGTTAAGGGTCGTAATGACGTCGCCCTGTTCGAGCTTGTTGAAACTAGGACCCGGGATGACGGAGGTCACCAGTACTCCGCCACCTTCGGCCGGAATGCCGCTGATGCCGAGCCGACCATGACAGTTCGGAGCGGCGAGCCAGGCCGAGGCCACTCGCGCAATGTATTCGGACGTTATCCACTGTCCATTTTCGGCGAGCATGGCCACCACGTCACCCGAGTCGTCGATCGCAAAGGAACCAGTGAGCCCTCGCAGTTGGGTTGGCGATGTAGCCGTGAAATAGCTAACGATGCCGTCGTTCGTCGTTCGTCGAGGGTCACTCAGTACCGTCGTGGCGTAGGCGAACCTCGGCGTCTTGGAGGCAGCGGCAAAGTATGGCGAGATTACGAGTACCGGTTCCACCTCTCGGTGCTCGGCGATGGACGTCGTCTGTAACGGCTTGGATAGATGGAGGTAGGTCAATCCCAAGTGGCGATCGAAACCCATCCACCTCACTTTCATGCGGGGGGTTTCGAATGTTGAACCAGTGACCGAGTCGTCTCTATTGATTCGCAGTGTGGTAACCGCCACGTCACCATTCCCTACGATCATGGCACCACCAGAAATGAGACGGCCATTTCGTTCCGCCGTGAGCTGGATCGAGGATGTGGCGGCATCTTGACCAATGTGAGGAATCGCCGCAAGTGAAAAAGCCACATGCTCCCCCAGGGGATGAGTGGCATCGGCTGAGGTTTCGGTGGAGTAGAGCGAAAGAGAACCCGCGACCAACAGGGTGGCCGCCCCCACGAGGAGTCTCATATTCACCCGTTGACTCTTCGGGGCGGGCACGCTGGAGAGGAGCTTCTCAAACTCGCCAGGTAGTTCCGACGGGTGAATGTAGGCACGACCCTCCAAGGACGGGACAACACCACGAGCACGCCGCCACCGAAGGCGTCGCTGCTTTTCGCCGTTTGGAGGCGTGGCGTTAGTGCTCACAAGGAGCAAGGCTAGAACTGGCACGAGGAATTTTGGTGTCGCCCTAGCATCTGCACGTGGCCGTTGACGTAGCGATTGATGTGGGAACGACCTCCACCCGTCTGGCTACCGCTGACGGCTCAGTCTTCCTCCGTGAGGCGAGCGTGGTCGCCGTTGACACCACTACGGGTGACGTCGTTGATATTGGTGATGCGGCCATGCAAAAAATCGGACGTGATCCTCGACACGTGGTGAACTTTCGCCCCCTCGCCAATGGCACCACCATCGACTTCGATGTGGCCGCTCGATTGATTCGCGCTCTCTTTGACCGCGCCGGTTTTAGCCGAATGAGTCGCGTGCACGCCACTATGAGCGTGCCGGCGTTCGCCACTTCCATTGAACGGCGCGCCCTGCGACAGGCGGCCCTGCAAGCCGGAGCCGTTGACGCCACACTGATCGAAGCACCCATCGCCGCAGCTATTGGCGTAGGGCTCCATGTTGACGAGCCGGTGGCGGCACCGATCATCATGCTGGGTGGCGGTGCGTGCGAGACAGCGCTTATTTCTCTCGGTGGCATCGTGACGGCCAAGTCTGTTCGGATTGGTGGTTCACACTTAGATGAATCCATCGCCTCCGCACTCCGCCACCGCTACGGCGTCGTGGTATCCCCGCGTGTTGCCGAGTCGCTCAAAAATGAATTGGGATCACTCATGGGTTCACGGCGACGTGATGTTCGGGTGGTGCCGGCGCGCACCGTAGACCGCGGTCTCCCCGTCAGCGTCGAAGTCTCCGCCGAAGTAGTTGATGGCGCTATTGCCGATCACGTTCGCTCCATAGTGCGCAGCGTGAAGGAGTGTCTAGGTGAAGCGCCGCCTGATCTCTCTCAGGACGTCTCCGTACGAGGAATTCACGTAGTAGGTGGCGTGGCACAGCTACACGACTTCCCCGAGCTCTTGACCCAAGAGGTTGGTGTGGCCTGCACGACCGTGCTCCAGCCCGACTTGGTCGTGATTCGAGGCCTCTTGCGCTGCCTCAATGAGCTGCACAGCCTGCACCGTTCCCTGCGCTTAACCGACGTTTAGTCGGGATCGCGCCGGAGCTGCTCGACGGCTGATCGAACCTGCCAATCACGATCTTGCGCGGCCGTATCGAGGGCCGTTTCAATATCTGGACCTTCAAAGGATGCGAGCGCCACGACCGCACGTCGGCGGACGGTGGGCTTGTCTTGCAGGGCGGCCAGAATCACATCGCGACCCTGGTCGATTCCGATCTGTCCGAGGGCAATTACACCGGCTTCGCGGCACCTCGCGTCGTCGTGGGACGCCGTTATCTCGTTGAGTTCGCCAACAAGTGTCGAAAGCCCGTGTTCACCCGCCGCAAAGATTGCGGCTTCCACCACGAGCGGGTCTGCGTGAGCGAGAAGTTGGCCGAGAGCCTGAGTAATCTCGTCGTTCACCGTCTCGAGATGAGCGGTTACCTCGAGGGCGTCACGGACTACCGTCCTATTCTCGTCGCGCAACAGCGGCAGCAAAATGGCGTTATTGACACATTGGTGGCGAGCCAGTCCTCTAATGGCCAGTGAGCGAACTCGGGGGAGTGGGTGGTGGAGTGCTGCGATAAGCGTCGCTCGCGACGCATCGCTGCCATCAAATCCCGCCCGCACTAGTTCTTCGGCGAAGGACTCCGATAGCGTGTCGTCATGGTGGGGCATCACTCCATTCTCACCCGTAGTGCCTACCAGGGACGGTTATGCGTACTAAATGGCTAAAGCAGCGACGTACCCTGGTCGTGATTTCGGTGCTCGCCGCTCTGACGTTGGTACTGAACGCAGTGCATGTAGATACCTACGAGATCTTGCCCGGTGACGCTCAGCCCCTGAACCCCATGATTTCGATTACGGGAGTCGATACGGCTCCCCACCCTCACTCCACTAAGACCGGCTTTTTGATGGTCGATGTCTCGTTGAAACAGATGACGGCGTTGAGCCGCACTATCGCCGATCTGCGGGGGGCGACAAATATGGTCGAGCTCGCATCACTGGTGCCGGCGGGTAGCTCCTTCGCCGATTTTGACCGGCAGAGTTATCTCGACATGGAAAGCTCGAAGGATGCGGCCGAGCTGAATGCCTTTACGGCACTCGGTTGGCACATTCCCACCGCGGCGCACGGGGCGCTCGTGAATGACACCACCTCGGCCGGACCCGGTAAGCGGGCTGGCATTCAGATTGCCGACCGAATCGTTGCGCTCAACGGAATCACCACATCGGACAGTTGCGCCGCCATTCGAGTCCTACACGACCTGAGACCTGGGTCGACTATCAACGTCTCCGTGGAGCACGCCAAAATTTCTGGAGCCGGGGTCTTTACCTACCAACCAGCAACCACGGTCAAGCTCACGACCGCGAAGCCGCCAAAGAGTCTCGGGGTCTCGGAGTGCTCGGGGATACGGACTGTGGCCAAGTCGTGGATTGGTCTTGCGCTCAGTGACGCGGTGACGTACACCTTCCCGGCCAAGGTCACCATTGACACCCATTACATCGGTGGGCCGTCGGCAGGTCTCGCTATGACCCTGGCGCTGGTCGATCAGATGAGCCCCGGAAGCCTGACCGGAGGCCGGAAAGTGGCGGTGACCGGCGAAATAGCGCTGAACGGCGTAGTGGGCGACATTGGTGGAATCACTCAAAAGACTCAAGCGGCCATTACGGCTGGGGCAACCGTCTTTGTGGTGCCGGTCAATCAAGTAGGCGAGGCCCGACGGGCCGCCAACGGGAAACTTCGGGTCGTAGGGGCGTACCGACTCACCCAAGTGCTCGCAAAGTTGCGAAAGTTAGGCGGAGCCTTGCCAATTCCCTATACGAAACCAAATTTCTAGGCCGCAAAACCCTAGGCTGGAGCCGTTATGGACGATCGCCGCACACTGTCGCCGAACCGTCACTCGGGTATTGACGTGACTAACGCCAACTTTCGAATGGTTCGCAAAGGTTTTGACCCTGATGAAGTTCGTAGTTTCCTCGAGGGTCTTGGCCGCGAAGTCGGCCTGCTCGAGAAGCGCCTTCAGGATGTCCAGCTGAAATTGACCGATGCGCTTCATCGCGCTGAAAATCCCGTTCTCGATGAGGCACAGTTAGCGGCTGCCTTGGGTTCGCAATCGGTCGCCATCTTGCGTGCCGCACATGACGAAGCAAGTCGAGTAGGTGCCGAGGGCCAAGAGCGCTCGACGCAGATATTCACTCAGGCCCAAGAGCGTGCGACGAATTTCATCGTGGAGGCCCAGGCTCGTGCACTGAGCATCATGAATGAGGCGGAAGTGCAGTCGCAGCAAAAAGACGAAGAGGCTCGTGCCGCTGCGCAGCGCTTAGAGGACTCTGCCCGGATTAACGGTGAGGCCATCATTGATCGATCACGCGAGCAGGGTCGCGCCGTTATCGAACAAGCGAACGAGGCTCGTCGTCAGATCCTCAATGATCTCATGGTGAAGCGCAAAGCGCTCAACGTTCAGATCGAACAACTTCGTGCGGCTCGTGACGTGCTGACTGCTTCGGTGAGCTCAGTGCGAGAGTCAGTCGATCAAGTACTTGGTGGTCTCATGAGCTCCGACGAAGGCGCACGCGCTGCGGCCATCGAGGCTCTCCGCCACCGCCCCACGGGTCCCGAGCCAACGGAAGAAGAGTTGCTCAAAGATGTCCCACTGCGCCCCGTGCCCGAGCCGACTGCCGTTGCCCCAGAAGACTTAGTTGGCTCTACCGCTCCTTCGCGTATCCCGAGTGTTGACAAAACGGCCGTAAAGTCCCGTGCCACCACCCCCACACTCGTACCGGACATCGAAGCGGCCCCGTCCAGTGATGTCGTCGGTGAGATTTTCGCCCGACTTCGTGCCTCAACGCACGAAGAAAAGGGCAGTGAGCCGGCTCCGGCAAAGCGTGCCGCCAAAGTGGCCACGACGCCCGTTACGCCCGACGATGAGCTCTTTTTGCAGCGCGAGGCGGCTCTGGCACCTCACCTCAGCGAACTGGTGCGACACGTCAAGCGTGCGCTCCAAGACGATCAGAACATCATGATTGATCGCCTGCGTGGTGTACACGGCATGATTACCGATCAAATGGGAGACGAGGCCGAGCAGCGCAGCCGCTACGTGGCCGCGGCCACCGAGTCGATCCGTGCTGCGGCAAAGGCGGGCGTGACGTTCTCGGCCACCGTGGCGGGCGTCTCTGGTGATTTGGGTGGTTTCGGCGCTGTTGACGAGTGCGCGACCGACCTCGGCATCACTCTGGCTTTGGCTCTGCGGAAGCGAGTTCAGGCGGACGGGAATGACGATGGATCAGAGCGGGCCAATGCGGCTTACAAGGAGTGGCGTGGCGCTCGCGTTGAGCGTCTCTGTGGCGACATTGGCCGCCGCGCCTTCAACGTTGGTGTCATCGCCGCTTGCGAGGGAACTCCAGTTCGTATGGTGATCTCACCAAGTGATGTTCCCTGTGACGCCTGCAAGTTAGACGCCAGTTCTGGAGTGCACTTGGCCGGCCAAAACTTCCCCAGTGGACAGCCTCACCCCCCACTCCACGCGGGCTGTAGCTGCGCGGTGGTCCCGGCCTAACTGGCTCTAGGCTTCCCGTGTGCGAAGCCCTGATGATCTAGCGTCCTTTAAATCTCCCTTCACCCGCCGACGCGGTATTGGGGCCATAGTTCTTTTCCTCGGGTTCTTCCTCCTGACCTTCCTCCGGAGTGGGGCCGTGTTGTGGACGGACTCGCTCTGGTTTAACTCCATTGGACAGGGCGGCGTCTTCACCGGCCTACTCTCAATCAAAATTGGCCTGGTCTTCGTCTTTGGCCTCGCCTTCTTCGTCGTTCTCTTTGCGAATTTGCTACTGGCGGCACGTTTCGGTGCTCGCGACTTGACCTTTGAACCCGAGGATGAACTCATTCGTTGGTATCAGCAACTCGTTCGCCCCTACGCCCGTCGGGTCTACGCACTCATCGCCCTCGTAGTCGCGGCGATTGCCGGCCTCTCTGCCCTACCGCACTGGCAGGACTATCTCCTCTACGCCCACGCCCAGTCGTTTGGCTCCGTCGATCCCATCTTCCATAAGAACGTGGGTTTCTACATCTTTAGATTGGACTTCATCCGCTTCATCATCACGTGGGCACTCACGTCGATGATTGCGATCACCGTCATCACGGCCGCCTTCCACTATCTCAATGGTGGTATCCGTGCCGCGCGCGTGGCACCACGCGTGAGCCCACAGGTAAAGGTGCACCTCAGCGTGCTACTGGCGGTGGTAGCGATTCTTAAGGCGCTCGGATACGTGTACGCCCGCTACGCCCTCGTGACCGGGTCGAACGGCTACGTGCAGGGAGCAACGTACTCCGATGTGCACGCCCGCATTCCCGCCCTCTCGATTCTCTTTTGGATCTCACTCTTCGTAGCGGGACTCTTGCTAGCCAACATTGCTCGTCGTGGCTGGTCGCTGCCGGCACTAGCGGCCGTCCTGTGGGTGGTTGTCTCACTCACCACGGGTGTGATCTACCCCCGCGTCATTCAGACGTTCAAGGTAAAGCCTTCGGAAGTGTCGCTCGAAGTTCCCTACATTCAGCACAATATTGACGCCACCCGTCGTGCGTTCGGCATCAACAACGTTTCCCGAGAGGGCTTCGAAGGAGTGACCACGGTCACGCCGGCGGAACTACAAGCCAGTTCAGATACGTTGAACAATGTTCGGCTCTGGGACCCTGCCGCTGACATCGCGCTTGAAACAATCCAGCGCCGTCAGGCCATACAGTCCTATTACACCTTCACGTCACTTGCGGTCGACCGCTACGTCGTCAACGGCAAAGTCACACCGATGTTGGTTGGTGCTCGTCAATTGAATCAAAACAATTTGCCCGCCCGGAGCTGGGTCAACCAGCACCTGGAATACACCCACGGTTACGGCATGGCTATTGCCCCCGCCAACACGTTCGACGCGCAAACTGGCAATCCCGTGTTCTCGGTGCAGAACGTGCCACCAGTTTCTTCTGATGGCCTCCCCGCACTCACCACTCCTGGGGTCTACTTCGGTATCAATGATCCAGGCTGGATTGTGGCTAACACGAAGCAGAAAGAGTTGGACTACAAGACACAGCTCGGTACTCCAGTTGCATCGCACTACTCCGGTAAGGGTGGCGTCGAAATGAGCGGCCTCCTTCGCCGCACCGCTTTCGCTCTTCGATTCCAAGATTTGAATCTCTGGATTTCCAGTCAGATCAGCACGAAGAGCCGCATGATCTTTGAGCGTGACGTCGAGAGCATGGCCAAGAAAGCTGCGCCGTTCTTAACCTTCGACAGCCACCCCTACGCCGTATTGGCCAATGGCCGGGTGAACTATGTCCTCGACGGTTACACCACCTCCTCGAGGTATCCGTACAGCGAAAATGCGGCCACCCAGCAGGCCGCGCAGTCTGGTGGCCTCCCGACCAACTTCAACTACGTACGCAACTCCGTCAAGGTAGTTATCGATGCCTATGACGGCTCGGTAACGATGTACGCCTTTGATCCGACTGATCCAATCCTGATGGCGTACCGTGCGGCATTCCCCACGCTGTTTCATCCATTGTCGGATATGTCGGCCGCCATTCGTTCGCACTTGCGCTACCCCCAAGACCTCTTCGCGGTCCAGGCATCAATGTGGGGTCGCTATCACATCTCGTCACCTTCGGCCTTCTATACGGCCTCTGACCGCTGGCAGGTCTCACCAACCACCGGCGCCGGAAGCCCCCAGCAGGCTCTAACGCAAACCGTTGTGACCAACAAGGTTGGTACGGCAATTGCTCGAACGACTTCTCAAATGGAGCCGTTGTACCAAGTCATGGCATTGCCAAATTCATCTCGCCAACAGCTGACGCTGATGACGACCTACGTGCCCGCCGGAGCCTCCGCTACGGTGAATGGCATGACCTCGTTTTTGGTCGCAACGAGTGATCCTGATAACTACGGACAGCTCCACGCCTACGTGACTCCTCGCGGTACATCAGTGACCGGCCCGATTCAGGCCAATGCTGAAATCAACCAGAATGCACGAGTCTCGTCAATCATTACGCCGCTCGACCAACACGGATCCAAGGTGCTCCTCGGTCATAACTTGATGATTCCTCTGCAGAAGTCAATCCTCTACGTTCGTCCGCTCTACGTCAGTAACGCCACAACTCCGTTGCCACAGCTCAAGTACGTGATTGCAGTCTTCAACCAAGATGTGGCAATTGAGACAACGCTTCAAGCAGCCTTGAGTGACGTGCTCGGCGGGAACGTTTCGGGAGGCGGAGGCAGTGGGAACACCGGTCAAACTGCTCAGACGTACTTGGCAGAGGCTTCCTCGGCTTACGCCCAAGCTCAAGCGCAATTGAAGGCGGGGAATCTCGCTGGGTATCAGGCTTCCATCGACAAGATGGGGCAGCTCCTCCGCAAGGCGCAGGCAGCGCTTACGGCAAAGAACTAACGCGGCGCCAAGACCCGTAAGGCAAAGAGGCGCATCACGGCAACCCACTGTTCGAATGCAATGGTGGGTTGCTCGACTGCTTCCTCGAGCGTACGAGAGAAATCTAGGCCACGCATCAAGAGTGCCATCGTAGGAATATCCAGCATGTCGTCCATGAAACCTCGCTGGACTAACACGGTGAGGAGATGTTCGTTTACCGCTTGTACTTTGGCGGAGAGCTCCACCCACGACTCACGCACCGGGGGACGCGTCTTTACGGCGGTCAGAATCTGGGAGTCCAGTGCTCGCCGCACGGTGCCTCCCGGGCCATGGGCGATACGAACGTACGCTTCGAAGGCCTGTTCAATCGTGGTCATCCCAGAGAGAATCGTGTCGATCTCTCGGTACATGATTTCTACCTCTTCGGCTTCGCGACGCATGATCTCAATAAGGGCGGCATCAATTAAGCCCTCACGGTTCTCAAAGTGGTGATAGAGGACACTTACGACGCAGCCAGCTATTTCAGCTACACGCGTCACGCGAAAGCCCGCTTCGGAAAACTCCTGGAGTTCCTTGACGGCAGCGTCGAGAATCGGTTGACGAAGTGGCACGTAAAACACGCTAGTCAAGAAGTACTGCACCCCCTACAAATGCCCGCTCATTGGCCCACAGAGTTGGGCGGCTTTTCAGGCTTTGCCCGTAACTACGAGAGATTCTGGTCCCCACATTTGCACTACGCCACTCCCTGGAGTAGGGTAGAACTTCCAACGCGGGGTGGAGCAGTCTGGTAGCTCGTCGGGCTCATAACCCGAAGGTCGCAGGTTCAAATCCTGTCCCCGCCACCAATCACGAAGTCCCGGTTTGCGAAAGCAGGCCGGGACTTCGGCGTTTCAGCTACTCGGGGCGGCTACGGAATCGCTGACCGCAGAGGCCATGCGCTCGACCAGCTTCTTGGGGCCGGCCAAAATCACGTACTCCAGGTTCCTGAGGTGCGAGACCGCACCAACCTTTTTGCCACTCGGGCTGTGGATGCCAATCTGTGCACCGACGTAGCGCTTTGAGTCAAAGGCCAATTGCACTACGTGCCCGTGGACGCTGCAGGCGGCCACGAGATCCTCCACGGAGACCCACGACTCATTGTTGTACGAGAGCACCACAACTTCGGCGTTGACCGATTCGATGGTCTGAAACAAGGTTGGCGGCATGGCGCGCTTCGAGTTAAAGACGCTCTTGGTCGAATCATCGCGTGAGTCGATTCGCTTGCAGGCGACGCCGTAGTACTCCGGTGCGTCCCATTCGACCAACGTTTCCCAAATGTGATAGTTGGTGACGTAGCGGTGCTGGTTGTAGGGAGGGTCGAGGTAGGCCAGATCAAAAGGCCCTAATGAATCGACGAGTTCTTCCGCGCGTCCCTTGACGGCACGACCCACACCCGGCAGCATCTCGGGGACGCGTAATGAGAGTTGATTATGACTTCGCTGTGCCCACTGTTTGATGTAGGCCATCTGTACACCGGTCGTGGAGTCAACCCGGTCAGCGGCCTCAATCAGGCTGGTGAGAAGAATTGGGTAGAGGGGAGAGTTCTTGTACTCCGCCTCAATGGCGTTACGTATTGCGTCAATCCGTGCCCCGTTAAAGGGCTGAAAGAATCTGGACTCTTCGCAGAATACCTGGGTGAAGTAACCAGGCTCGGGGGCGAGGTTGGAGAGATGCGCCAGCGCATCATCGAGCTCACTTTTGATAATGGCGTCTCCATCGAGAGCGATGTAGCACTGAGCGAAAATATCGGAGTAGCGCGCGAGATCAACGGCCGTGACAAAGCCCCCCCGTCGTTTGAACTCCTGGGCCACGCGGGTGGTGCCGGTGAAGAGGTCGAGCGCGGAGGTGGCCCCGGATGCGGCGAAGATGTCACCGAGGACTGGGATTAGACGGCGCTTAGATCCCAAGTACTTAATCACCCGTGGATTCTACGACCAGGCAAATTTCAAGTTGGGGAGACTTACCCCGCGACTAACTGACGGGCCAAAGTGCGGGTTAGCAAGTTACAGGTAGTGCGGTGGTGTTTCGTGGTGATCACGCCGAGCGCGGCGTAGTTCTTCGCGGACGCGCGCAAGCTCGGCTTTCAATTGCCCAACTTCTTCTTGCAATTCTTCGATCGTGGGCTCAGGGTTCACAGGACCATCGTAGAAAACAAAATCCCCCGCCGGCTCGCGGAGAGCCAACGGGGGATTTTGAGCGGGAAAAACTATGCGGCAGCGAGTTCTTCGCGCTCGGTCAAGAAGTTCCACCAGGCGTCCGCGATGCGACGGGCCCCGAGGCTGATGACCTGAGCGTCACCGTTCAATGAAGCAAGTCCGTCCATGGTCCAGGTGGCGTGGTCGGCCTCAATGGAGCCGTGAACGTCCCAGAACTTCGTAGCGACCTGGTCGGCACCGTAGTGACGGCGGAGACCTTCGCCCTTGCTGTCGGCGATGGCGGCACCCTGTGCCTCGTAAGCCAAGAGTCCGGCAATCGCAGCCACGTCGCCTTCGTTCAAGACGGCGCGGTACTCCTCAACGAGGGCAGCCATCGCTGGTGAGATTGCTGCGTCGGTAGCACCGAAGGCGGCGGCGAATGACTCGAAGAGGTCGAGGTGCGAGGGGCTGGCCACTTCGTCACGGAGGTTGTCAGCGACGGCAGCTTGGGCGGCACCTTCGGGGAGGCGAGCGGCTAGCTCGGCCAAGAAGATGGGGAGGTTGGCTTCGAAGTAGCGGTACTGCTCGGCGTAGCCCTTTAGTTCACCGTCCTTCAGTTCACCGGCTTCCCACCGACGGTAGAAGGGGTGTTCGAGGAGACGGCGACCTTCGAGGGCGCCTTCGAGCAAGGTTGCAATAGTGGTTGTCATGGGAAGAAAGTTAGCGGGAAATCGGCATACTTGCACGCAATGAACTATTGGCATAGATTATGTCAATAGTTCATTCCAGGAGGAAATCATGAGCGTTACCAACATCTCAGCATCGAGCAAAGGTGCGAACTACGCGCGCCTCACCGAACTGCGCAACGTCCGCTACGGCGAGATCCTTCTCTTGAAGAAGGATGACGAAGGATTCGTGGCCGAAGTCTGGAACACGATGGGTTTTAACGACTGCCCACCGGAGCAGTTCAACGCTATTGACCCGCAGAAGGTCGCCGCGGAGAACGATGCATTCGTGGCCTTCATGAACGGTCCCCGTTTTTGGACCTTTGACGCCCTCGAAGCGGGCATGCGTGCCACTGCACCCACCAAGACGTTCGGTGAGCTCACGATGTTTCTCGCCGCCACCGTGCGCTTTGGTGACACGACACCCGAACGTCTCGACTACACCGATCGATTCGTCCACCGCGACAACTTCTGGGAGTTCGCCGCTCACCAGCCCCGCTACTACCTGGTGACGCCCGACGGACAGCGTTGCATTCTGCAGGCCTACGCCCACTACGTGGATCCGACGCAGACGCTCGACACGCTCCACGAACTTGGTGGCCGACTGAATCTCCCCGAAGGTTGGACATTCGTGTCAGACATGGACCCTCAGACCACGCTGCAGCTCGGTACCGGTGAAGAGAACGTCGCTTGCATTCTCCAAGATGAGCTCGGTAACTCCTACCAGCGCATCGTTCACTTTGTGGAGCTAGAGGCCTAGTCGTTGGTCTATGGCGACCACGGCGAGTTGAACTCGCCGGTCAAAGTCACGGCCATCTAATTCAATAAATGGGACCGGTTGGGTCGCGAGACATTCACGGAACCGCTTCGTCATACCTTCACGCAGGTGCTCACCGTCGCGAACTTCGTCAGCCTCGAAGGTGACGCCTTCATCGGTTGTCAATATGTAGAGCGCTCGGGGTGTGTGCTGGGTGAGAGCCTCGACCTCTGGCGTGCGATGGCCCATGTAGCGCTCCTGCCAAATGACTGTGGCCCACGAATCGGTGTCGCAGAAGAGCAGCGGTCCCGAGAGAGCAGCCGCTTCGTCTTCGAGACGATTTTGTTCTCGAGCAATATCGACAAAATCATCGTCTGTCCAGATCAGGTCGTCCATAGTGGCCGTTGGCTCGCTAGTGCGTAATCGTTCAAGTTTGATGAAGGACATGTCGCGGCCGAACTCTCGAACCCATTGAGTGGTCGAGAAGTTACCACCCCGTTGGCGATAGAACTCGGTGAGTGCGGTTGTCAGAGTGGTCGTTCCAGTGGACTCGGCTCCGACAACGACTACTCGCTGGGTCATAGTCAGTTGGCGCGCAGGCTCGTGAGGTAACTCCACGGCTTGGGTCCGGGCGCGAAGCGCTGGTACTTAGTTGTCACCGTCCAACCGTTGGCTTCCACGAGCGCCACGCAATCACGGGTCAGGTGACAGCCGTCGGCAATCACTTTCTCAATAGGGTCGAGTCGGTGCTGCCATTTTGCGACGGCGGGGTCTGGGGCTAGTCCGTGTTCGAGTACGCGTAGTTCACCACCGGGGCGAACTACGCGCCGCAGTTCATGCAACGCCAACGCGGGATCAGGAATCGTGCAGAGGGAAAACGTCACGACAGCCGCGTCAAAGGAGTTGTCGGCCAAGTCGAGGTGCTGCCCATCGAGGCCACCCCAATGGAACTCACCAGCGAAGGCCTCAATTCGCTTGGCTCCCCGCTGACGCATCCCCGCTGACGGCTCCACTGCGGTCAGCGAGCTGACGGTAGTGGGGTAGAAGACCAAATTGCGACCGGCGCCAAATCCAATTTCGACGACTTCACCATTGAGATCCTCGACACACTTGGCGCGCCACTTGCCGAGGGCTTTTGGCGAACACGCAGTGTCGACGAGGATTGGTGCGAGATAGCGACGATAGAGACCCATGCCCCTAACCGTACTTACAGATCGTCCCGAAAGCGCCACGTAGCCCCGTTGGGGCCATCTTTTACTTCGGCCCCGATAGTCAAGATGGCGTCTCGGAGCTGGTCGCTGAGCTCGTATTGGCCGGCGGCACGGGCGTTCGCTCGGGCCACGAGAACGGCGTCGATGAGGGGAGCCGGGTCAACTCGCCCAGGGCCGCCCGAAGTGGCGAGCGCCACGAGGGCGCTGAGAGCCTCTAGAGCACCATCACCATTGCCGGCAATGATCTCCCCGAGGGCCTGTGGTGAGTGTTCGGTCGGCGAGAGAGTTGTCGAGATCTGTACTCGTGGGGCTGATGGAGCATTGCGGAGTTCGCTCAAGGCCACCGTGGTGCCGTTGGCTAAAACTCGCTCGGTACCCCCAAGGCGCCAGTAGGCGTTGCCACGTCCGCGCACACTGACGGTGTCGGCATCTAGATCGATGATGGCGGCGGTGTGTTCGTCGACACCAAAGATGGCGACATTCTCGGGGAGCAGGGCTTCCATTTGAGTGAGGCGGTTGTCACCGATGTAGCAGCGACTGGTGTCGTGATTGCCACCTTCGGCATTGTCGTAATGGGGGATCACGGCGGCACGTAGTCCGGCCTGCGACAAGACATCGAGTCCTGGCAACCACGCCAGCTCGGCACCCACCTTGTAGATCTCGTAGATAGGGGCAGTGTGGGAACCGAGTGTTAGCGCGGCGGCCGAAGAAAAGCAGACAATGCCGTTCTGCTCTAAGGTCCGTCGCAAGGTCTCGCCCAGCTTGATCGGTGTCCATTGGTGCAATGCGTAACTCGGGCTACCTGGACCGGCGAAGACGTAGTTGGCCGCGCTCACGTTCTGAATGAACTGGGCTCGCTCTAATTCACTCGAGCGCTCGAAGTTGCAGAAGCTCGCGGCCCTCATGGAGACTTGCAGCGACGTGTCGAAGTAGGTTTGGATCTTCTCCGAGAGCTGAGGGACATTTTCCTGAAAGCCAAAAGGGGTGTCCAAGAAGACCGCGTCAATGGAGTCGAGGCGAGCGAAAAGTTCGCGATGGACCTTCACCATGTTTGGTGCAATTTCTCCGGAACCGAGGATTGCCAAGATTGAACTCACCGATTGAGCGTACCGGCGAGCGCCTGCATTTCGATTGCCACGGTCGCTAAGTTGGAGACATGGCGCGATCGGTAGTTTTGCGGGTGCGAGAACAGTCCCGAGGACCCCTCGGGCTGCTCTTGGTTATTTGGGCCATCGTCCAGTCAATTGGCTGGCTGGGCATGCTGCACGATCTCGCCTTGACGCCCCGGTGGTGGCACCTTTGGGTTGGGAGCAATCTCGTTTTCGGGCTCCTGGTAGGTATTCGCCGTCGCATGGGCGCAATTTTCTCAGGCCCGCTAATAGCCAGTTTGATGAACGTCATCCCCACCTTCGTAGGTTTCCAGCTCGCACTCAACCATGGAATTCTGTGGGGACTCACGGGAGCAACTCTCTACTACCTGCTCTTTGGCTGGCTGGTGTACGGAGCCGTGCAAGTGGCCGTCCTGTTGGCCGGCGCAGTGGTGGGTCGATTGCTCAGCGCACCGTTTCGACGCACCTCCGATGTCGTGATTATCGGACGAGACGGTCAGGTCATTTAGTTCGGATTGATTCGAAGAATCGACGGGTGACATTGAAGATATCTTCGTCACTCACGTTGAGATTGTCATCAAAGTCTCGGATGACCATGCCTAGCACCAAGCTACGCAAAATGAGAGAGATGGCTTCGGGGTTCAATGTTGCGTCAACGAGTCCGTGCACTTGGGCTTGACGAAAGAGCCGAGTGGTGGCGATGTGGACTTCGTTAATGAGGGCATCAACCCCTGCGCTAGTCACGCCATCGTGGATATTCGCCAGTGCCATGAAGCGGGCGGCACGTTGTTCTCTCGACGATGCACTAAGCAACGCTGGGAGCAGGTCACCGAATGTGGCAGCGAGGTCGGATTCCGCAGTCAGTGCAGTCGCTCGGGTGTTGAGAACGACGCAAAGAAATTCGGTGTCCCGCTGATGGCCTCTCGCATACGATGCTCGAATCATCTCTTCACGGTCACGGAAGTGTCGGTAGAGGCTTGGAATCGTTACGTTGAGCCGTTGAGCGAGCTCTTTGAGCCGAAAGCCGGCGACGCCACGTTCGGTGAGTAATTGAGCCGCGTTATCGAGAATTACATCCCGAGTCAATCGTTCCCGCACTTTTTGAAAGTTGAGATCAGTAGCCATAGTGCACCCCCCCCTAAAAGAATTTTCTACATTTACAATTAATAAAAAACCTTAGAAGTTAGAACGCAGATTATTGGAGAATATTCATAGTAAGTAATTTATTTAAGTAAAGTTCCGAGTCGCCGGAGATTGCCCTTCCAAAGGGCTCTGAGGATTGGTTTGGCTAGGAGTTCCCCTATTTTCCCGCCCATCCACCAGGGAAAGGCCAGTTTTTCGGTCCAGGTCAAGGTCGAACCGGCGCTCGACGACTGCAGAGTAAAGAGACCTTCACCCGTCACAATGCCACTGTGACGCACTCCCATGGAGTGCAGGGCCTCCCAGGACGTAATCGTCATTACGTCGGTCAGCGAAATAGGGCCGACTTTGGTGAGACACGTAAAAGTCGTGCCGAGACCGCGCTCTTGCGCCGTCGTGAAGGTGATCTTCTCCGCATCGGCCATCCATAAGACGTGCCGATCAATCTGTTCGAGTTCGCTCCATAGACGCTCGACGGAAACGGGGTAGTGATGCTGGATATTGATAGCCGGGCTCATGTGGCTAGAGCCGATCCCAGTCGCTCCCAATCCGCAAAGGGAGTGATCAACATGTCACTGTTGAGAAATTGCAGGCAGACGTGGTCAGCTCCAGCCTCAAAGTGTTCCTGAGTTCTCTCGAGGATTGTTGCTTCATCACCATGAATAACCATGGCGTCACAAAGGCGATCCGAACCACCGCGCACAAAGTCCTCGTCAGTAAAGCCGAGTCGTCGCCACGAGTTGCGGTAGTTATCGAGACCGGTGTAGAGCTGGAGGTAGGCGTGGGCGCGTGAAAGAAACTCCTCGCGCGACTGACCGAGAACAACGGCTTGCTCGACGCCGACAAACTTCACTGGTCCAACGGCCGTTCGAGCCACGGCCGTATGTTCGGGCGTTACGAGATAGGGGTGAACACCGTCGGCGAGTTCGGCGGCCGTAGCCAACATCTTTGGTCCGAGGGCCGCGATGACGGTGCTGGTGCGAAGCCGACCTTCTGCCGAGAAATTCGGTGCGTCTCGCATCGCTTCGAGGTAGGCCCGCATGGCGGCCACGGGTCCGACGTACTCATGACCGCGGAGTCTCTCGACGAGTGGTTTGTGGCTGACGCCAAGTCCCAAGACGAATCGATCGTCGTAGGCGGCGTTGAGTGTTTTGCTTGCGGCGGCAGCGGCCACAGGGTCTCGTCCCCAGATATTCGCAATGCCGGTGGCGATGATGATCGCATCTGCTCCAGCGAGCATGAGGCTGGAGTTGATGAATACTTCGCGACCCCAGGCTTCGGGAACCCAGAGTGCGGAGAAGCCGGCATTCTGGGCGCGCTGGGCGATCGAACCGGTCTCTTGGGCGGGAGTGCTATCGGCCGTGGGGGTCCAAATGCCGATAGTGCCCTGAAGCTTTTTGAGGTTTTCGGGGAGTTGGTACGTCGATTCGGTCACGCTCTGAGCCTATGGATGATTCACCCGAGCCGCGGCTCGGTCAGAATGAAGGGGTGATCTGGTTAGCGCTCTTCGTTTCTACGTTCTTCGTCTTGGCCACGGCTACGGCCCTTCGACCTACCCGGCGAGGCCCACTGGCCATGCTGGCTTTCGTGGTTGGCTGGCCCGCCGGAGAACTAGCGGCCGTCACGGCGTTGGCACAGGCGGCCTGGCTCGGTTTTATGTTCTGGTGGGGCGTGCCAACGAGCTGGGTTCGAGTCGCCTGGTTTCTAGAAGTTGTCTTGGTCGAAGTCGGCAGTCTCACGCTCATCGTGTCGTGGTTTATGGCGCGACGCGCGACGACGCGTGGCATGGCTGAGTCGGGACCATTCCATCTCGATCCTGCCGACGTGTTGCCCGATCGATTCACGCGCTGGTGGCGTTCGCTAGCGATTCTGCCCTTCCGCTCGCGTGATGTTCACGTCATCCGCAATATCCCGTACGGACCTGATCGTCGCAATCGCCTCGACCTCATGAGCACGACACGTAGTGGTTTACGCCGCCCCGTGCTGTTCTACGTTCATGGCGGAGCCTGGGTCTACGGCGACAAGCGTGAGCAGGCCCGACCGATGCTCTGCGAGTTTGCCCGTCGCGGCTGGCTCGTCGTCGCCATTAACTATCGCCTCTCTCCGGCGAATCGCTGGCCCGCTCAGATTGAAGACACTCGGCAAGCGCTGGCTTGGGTCAAGCGAACGGTAGCGGCCTACGGCGGCGACCCGGAGCGCATCGTGGTGGCTGGCGGTTCGGCTGGCGGCCACCTCGCCTCCCTCTTGGCACTCACTGGGAATAGTGAGGAGTGGCGCCCAGGTAACGCGCCCGACAGTACCGACCTCACAGTGAAGGGTTGCATCTCGCTCTATGGCGTTTTGGACATGACGGCCGATCACGCGACGTGGCGTTCACACAATCGGGGTCTGAAGATTTTGCTGGAGGAGAGTGTGATGGGTCTCACGATGGCCGAGCACCCCGCACTCTTCGAAAAAGCCTCTCCCATCCATCGGATCGCTCCTGACGCCCCACCGTTCCTGTTGTTGCAAGGCAAGAGTGACACCTTGGTGGACTACAACGTGGCCCGCACGTTCGCTACTCGGTATCGCACAATTGTGGGGACCTCCGCGCCGCTATGGCACGTGGAACTGCCCTTGACGCAGCACGCCTACGACCTTTCGCACTCACCTCGTACCACCGCAACGACGAGAGCGGCAGTGGCCTTTGCGGAGTGGGCCGTGGCCCAGCCGTCCGCGAATGTTCCCCCAGTACCGTCCGAGTTGGCCACGGCCTACCAAACGCCTCCGACGGATTTGCGAATTGAGCACGAAGGCGAGTGGAAGCTTCCCCTCGACGTGGGCGCCCACGTCGGTCCGTACGTCGTGATTACGCCATTCAATCCTTTG
>JBAXMO010000004.1:0-24752 GCA_037134255.1 Actinomycetes bacterium
TGCCGAGCATCTTGATTGACGGACGATTCATGGTCATGGGCGCTCAAGGTGCCGACGAAATTCTCTCCGTTATGGAACGAGCCTGGGCCCGTCGTCAAAAGGAACAGGCCTAAGCCTCATCCTCTTCAAAGGGAACGGCTGCGGCCGTGGCCACGACGTGTCCTTCATCGAGATTCATCACTCGTACGCCGGTAGCGTCACGACCCTGCGAGGAGACTTCACGTGCGGGGGTACGAATCATCACACCGCCCGATGAGGCCAACAGGAGTTCGTCCTTGATCGTCACCATGAAGGCAGCGGCCACGTGGCCACGAGCGGCGGTGAGCTTGATTGCCCGCACGCCCATACCGCCACGACCCTGGGTCGTGAAACGCTCGACCTTTACCCGCTTTCCGAAACCAGCATCAGTGACGCAGAAGAGATCGGCGTCGCTGCGAACGGTGTCGAGTGAAATGACCTTGTCGTCGCCGCGCAACTTGATGCCGCGAACACCGGTGGAGTCACGACCCATGGACCGTGCTTCATCAGCGGCGAAACGAATGGCCGTTCCACGGTAGGTAACGAGCATGACGTCGTCACCCTCCTTCACGGAGATCACTCGCACAACTTCGTCATCGTCACGAAGCTTGATGGCAATCCAGCCTTCACGACGAGACTTGTCGTATTCAGAAAACGATGTCTTCTTTACGGTGCCATTCGCCGTGGCGAATAACAAGAACTGGTCTTCGGGGAAGTCCTCTGTTGACACGATGGCCTGAATCGTTTCGTTGGGCTGCAAGTTCAGCAAGTTAACGATGGCCGTACCTTTGGCCTGGCGTTCCTTCATGGGGATCTCGTGACCACGGAGACGGAAGACCCGTCCACGGTTCGAGAACATTAAGAGATAGGCGTGCGACGAGGTATTAACGATCTGATCGACGAAGTCCTCGTCCTTCAGCTTCGCGGCGGTGACCCCACGGCCACCACGGCCCTGCGACTTAAAGGCGTCGGCGGCAACCGACTTCACGTAGCCCGACTTGGTGAGTGTGATGACGATGTTCTCGTCGTCAATCAAGTCCTCCATGCCCAGTTCGCCGGGGTCATTCACAATGGCCGTGCGGCGATCGTTCGCGAACTTGTTGCGGATTGCTGTTATCTCTTCACGGATAACGCCGCGCAACTTGGTGTCGCTAGCCAGGATTGATTCCAGTTCCAAGATGATCTCGCGAAGCTTGTTCATCTCGTCATCAAGTTCGTTGCGACCCAACTTGGTCAGTCGACCCAAGGTCATGTCCAAGATGTGGTTGGCCTGCTCTTCACTGAAGTCGAATGGCGCGGCCATCAACGCAACACGTGCTGCGGGGCGGTCGTCCGAACTACGAATGGCGGCAATGACTGCATCAAGCATGTCGATGGCCTTGAGTAGACCTTCGACGATATGGGCGCGGGCTTGAGCTTTGCGGAGCCGGAACTGGGTGCGTCGCGTAATCACCACAATCTGGTGATCGACGTAGTGCGAAATCGCTTGAGACAACGTCAACGTCCGGGGCACGCCATCAACAAGCGCCAGCATGTTGACGGCAAACGTCGTCTGCAGCGTCGTGTTCTTGTAGAGCTTGTTGAGCACTACGTTGGCGTTGGCGTCGCGCTTTAGACGAATAACGAGACGGGATTTGCGGTTCGCCGAGTCGTTCTGCACGGCGGCGATGCCGTCAATGTCGCCCGACTTAACGAGGTCGTAGATCTTCTCTTCGACATTCTCGACCGATACTTCGTACGGGAATTCCGTGATGACAATACGAGTGTCGCCCTTGGTCTCTTCAATTTCCGCGACGGCACGCATCTTGATCGAGCCGCGGCCAGTGCGGTACGCGTCGAGGATTCCCTGACGACCGAGAATCTGTGCTCCGGTTGGAAAATCGGGGCCCTTCACGTAGGCCATCAAGTCATCGGGCGTGGCGTCGGGCTTCTCGAGGACGTGCAGCACGGCGTCGATTACTTCACCCAAGTTGTGCGGTGGAATACGGGTCGCCATACCGACAGCGATTCCCTGCGAACCGTTGACCAACAAGTTCGGGTAGCGGGCGGGCAGCACGGTGGGCTGGGCTGAGGTGTTGTCGTAATTGGGCTCGAAGTCAACCGTGTCTTCGTCGATGGAGTCCAGCAACTCGAGAGCCAAAGGGGCGAGGCGACACTCGGTGTAACGCATGGCGGCGGCGCCTTCGTCGGGACCGGTGCCTCCGAAGTTGCCGTGACCACTAATGAGGGGGTGGCGCATTGCGAAGTCCTGCACCATACGCACGAGAGCGTCGTAGATCGCACTGTCACCGTGGGGGTGATACGTACCCATAACTTCGCCAACCACCTTGGCGCACTTGGTGTGCGGGCGGTCTGGACGCAAGCCCTGGTCGAACATGGAGTAGAGAATGCGGCGGTGGACCGGCTTGAGGCCGTCACGAACGTCCGGGAGGGCACGCGAGACAATGACCGACATCGAGTACTCCAGGAAGGAGCGCTCCATTTCAAAGTTGATCTCTACCGGCTCGATGTACCCGAAGGTCTCGTCGGACGGGGTTGGAGTGGCGTCGTCGTTTTTCTTAGCCATGGTTCTTTCGTCGCCCCTAGATGTCTAGGAAGCGAACATCCTTTGCGTTCGTTTGAATGAAGTGTCGTCGTTGTGGCACGTCGTCGCCCATGAGAATCGAGCAGACCTCGTCAGCCAGCGCCGCTTGGTCCACGGTGATCTGCAACAGCGAACGCTTGGTGCGGTCCATGGTGGTGTCGCGCAGTTCGTCGTAGTCCATTTCACCGAGACCCTTAAGGCGCTGGAAGTCGTTCTTGTGGTCGGGCTTCTCGGCCAGGAACTTGGCCTTCGCGGCGTCGTCCTTGAGGTAGACCTTCTCGCGACCCACCAACGTGGAGTACAGCGGTGGCTGGGCCACGTAGACGTGACCTTCGGTAACGAGTGAGTTCATCTGACGGAAGAAGAACGTCAGTAGCAACGTACGAATGTGACTACCGTCAACGTCAGCGTCGGCCAGCAAGATGATTTTGTCGTAGCGGATCTTAGAAACGTCGAAGTCACTCTCAACGCCGGCGCCAATGGCCGAAATCAATGCCTGAATTTCCGTATTCTTCAAAATCTTGTCGGCGCGGGCTTTCTCGACGTTCAAAATCTTTCCACGGATTGGCAAAATTGCCTGCAGTCGAGGGTCGCGAGCGTCCTTGGCCGAACCACCGGCCGAGTTGCCTTCCACAATGAAGAGTTCGGTTTCGCGAGCGTCACGCGACGAGCAGTCCACGAGCTTGCCCGGAAGTCCGGCGCCGTCGAGGGCACTCTTGCGGCGGGTGAGATCACGGGCCTGACGGGCCGCCATGCGTGCGCGGGCCGCCTGAACGGCCTTGCTCACAATCTGGCCGGCCTCTTTGGGGTTCTCTTCCATCCACTCGGCCATTTTTTCGTTCGTAGCGCGCTCAACGAGTGAACGTATCGAGACGTTGCCGAGCTTGCCCTTGGTCTGTCCTTCGAACTGCGGATTAGCTAGTCGAACAGAAATGATGCAGGTCAGGCCTTCGCGGATGTCTTCTCCGAGGAGGTTCTCGTCCTTTTCCTTGAGCAAGTTGCGCTTCTTGGCGTAGCGATTCACGACGTTAGTGACCGACTTACGGAAACCTTCTTCGTGCATTCCACCTTCGGTGGTGGAAATACCGTTCGCGAATGAGTGAATGCTTTCGTAGTAGCCCGAGTTCCACTGAAAGGCCACTTCGACCTCTTGGGTCTCTTCGGCCGATTCGAAGTAGCCAACCTTCTTAAAGAGTGATTCTTTCGAGGAGTTCAAGTGGCGAACGTAGTCAATGATTCCACCGTTGTACTTAAATGTCTCTTTTTGTTCGCGACCCTTGCGCGCATCAGTGAAGCGGATTTCGAGGCCCTTGTTCAAGAAGGCCATGATCTGCAGTCGTTCCGTCACAGTCTGTGCGCGGAAGTCGACCTCTTCAAAAATTGTGGGGTCAGGGTAGAAGGTAACGGTCGTACCCGTACGTCCGCGGGGCGCCGAGCCGGTGACCTTGATCTTGCCCTGCGGCTTACCACCGTCGAGGAACTGAAGGACGTAGTGGTCACCGTTACGGTCCACTTCGACCTTGAGAGAGGTTGAGAGGGCGTTTACAACCGAGGCGCCAACACCGTGCAGACCACCAGAGACCTTGTATCCCCCGCCACCGAACTTTCCGCCGGCGTGCAAGACGGTATAGACGATCTCCGCCGCGGACTTACCCGGGTAGGAGGGGTGCTCGTCTACGGGAATACCGCGGCCGTCGTCGCTCACCTGGCAGCCTCCATCGGCCATCAGCGTGACGTCAATGCGGGTGCAGTACCCGGCCATGGCCTCGTCAACGGCGTTGTCGACAATCTCCCAGACGCAGTGGTGGAGACCGGCGGGGCCGGTTGATCCGATGTACATGCCGGGTCGAACGCGTACTGGTTCGAGGCCTTCGAGGACGGTGATGTCGCTGGCACCGTAGCTAGCGGACCCCTTGGTCTTTTCGGCCACGAAGCATTCCTTTCGACAAAAAATCTCTCACGCGAGTCTGTGAACCAAATGGGTTCGGACTGCTCTAAATCCTACCGGTTGGCGTGTGACAAATGGTGTTCCTAACGGTCCGTTAGGCCAAGTTTTTTGAGAGAATTATCCGCGGACGACGCACTGAATTCCCGTAGGCGATGACGCCCCCAGGTCGCTCAGGGCGGCCAGAATGCGCTGCTCTTCGTGGCTCAATTTTTGGGCGTAGGCGCCCGTTGGTACGCGAACGTGGAGCACGCCATCTCGGACCACTTCAGGGTGACATCGTTCCGCGAGAACCCCACCCACGAGGTCGGGCCATCGCAACAAGATGGTTTCCATCACCGATAAATCGACGTGCTGAAAACGGCCAATCAGGCCCCGGAGGGTCTTTCCGAGTTTTTCTGGTTCGCTAGATCGCTTGGCCACTACTCCCCCTTCGAGAGATCAATGATGATGGCGGGGAGTAGCTCTTGCGGGAGCGGGGAGGCCGTCGTCACCAACGTTTGTCCTGATGGTAGTAGGTGTAGGAGGCGTGAACAGCGAACCGGGTCGAGTTCACTAAAGACGTCGTCGAGCATGAGTAGTGGGGAGATGTCGCGTTCTCGTCGCACGAGTGCGTCACCGGCGAGCAGCATCGAGAGGGCCACGCTGCGCTGCTCACCCTGGCTGGCCTGGCGGCGTGCATCTCGTTGATCGAGAGTGATGCGAATGTCGTCGCGGTGCGGACCGAGGGTCGTATGGCCTCGATAGCGGTCGTCGCGGAATACCGCCTCTAGCGAGGGGGCAAGTTCACCCGACCACGACCGCTCGTACACGAGACCGACGTCGCCACTGCCACCAGCAATCTCTTCGTAGTACGAGGCCGTGAGTTCGGCGAGTGGGGTTAACACTTTTTCTCGGGCCGCCACCAGAAGCTCGCTGACCTCCACGAACTCAGAGGTCCAGATATCTAATTCATCTCTTTGTATGGCGGTGGGCAACTCTCCGCCTAACGACTTGAGTAGAGCGTTGCGTTGACGTAACACCCGTTCGAATCGTTCCACGATGTCACTGGTGCGAGGATCAAGATTTACGATGAGACGGGTGAGAAAATCTCGGCGTCCGCTTGGCTCGCGCCGGACCATGTCGACTCCCTCGGGGGTGAAGATGGTCACCGGAAAGACGTCGTAGATATCAGCGTACGTCTGGGGCCGCTGCTCATTGATGGTGAGCCGTTTCGTAACGTTGCGAGCGCCCCGCTTCAGCTGCAGCTTCATATCTAGGCGTCGGGTGCCCTGGAAGGCCAGACCGTGCACCGCTGCGGCGTCTGATCCCGTGCGAAGCAGGTCGCTCGCGGACGTTGTTCGAAACGAACCACCGGTTGCCAGGGCAAAAACGGCCTCGAGAATGGAGGTCTTGCCCGTGCCATTGGGCGACAGAAAGACCGTTACAGCATCAGCCGGGGGCGTGACGTGGCGACTTTCAAAAACCCGAAAGTTCGTTAGTTGGAGTTCAACGAGACCCACCGAAGTGGCGCGGATTACTGAACGCGAACGGGCATGAGGAGGTAACGGAAGTTCGTGTCCTCCACCCCGTGCAACATGGCGGCGCGGCTGGCATCGGTCATCTCCAAGATGACTTCATCGCCGGGAACAGCCTCGACACCCTCCATGAGATACGAAGGGTTAAAGGCGATGGTGATCTCTTCGCCGTTGTAGTCAGCGTCCACGCTGTCGACTACCACGCCCTGGTCGGCGCTCTGGGTCGTGATGTCGATGCTGCGGTCGTTCATGGTGAGCCGCACGGACGATGTGGGGTCCTTGGCGAGAACCTTCATGCGCTTGAGCGAACTCAGGAACGTGTCCTTGCCGACGCGCAACTGGTTGGGATAGTTCGGTGGAATCAAGGGCCGGTAATCGGGGTAGTTTCCGTCGATCAAGCGAGTTGAGATACTCGTGTTGCCGGCGACGAATGTAACTTCGGCGTCTGAAACAGCCACACCAATAGTGCTATCAACGGGCAAGTTTGAAGCTGCGCGCTGAAGCTCAGAGAGAGCTCTCGAGGGAATCAGTAGGTCGTCATCGGTCGGCAACTTCTGTGAACTCATGAGATCGCGAACGGCGAGTCGGTACGAGTCGGTGGCCACCATGCGAACAGTGCCCCCTTCGTTAGTGAAGAGCACGCCGGTGAGTAGAGGTCGGGCGTCGTCGTTGGATGATGCACGAACCACTTGGCTGAGTCCTTCCACGAAATCAAGTGCGGCGAGCTGAGCTCCGGCGGCAGGCACCTGGGGCAACTTAGGAAAATCAACCAGGGCGTAGGTGCGGAGCGAATAATTCGCCTTGCCGAGCTTGACTTCAACTTTGTCTTCCTTGGACTCCACGGTTACGGCGCCGGCGTCTAAGAGACGCACAGCATCGACGAGGAGGCGGGCGGGAACAACAACAGCGCCGTCTTCATGACCGATGACGTCGAGGCTGACTCGAGCCGTGGTGTCAAGATCGGTACCGGTGACCGTTAGTTGGTTGCCGGTGAGCGCCAAGAGGATTCCTTGGGTGGCACCGGAGGTTCGACCAACGACGCGGCTCGCGGTGGCGAGGGCCTCGACGAAGACATCCTTCTCTGATTTGAACTTCATGTCGTTCCCTTCCTTGGGACTGAGGCTATGGGGATTTTGTCTATAAAGAAGTACTTAGTAGTAGTAGCCCTGTGGATTGCGGGTTGTTTTCCGATTCTCCTGATAAGGCTGGTTCAACTATGAGGCTCAAAAGTGACACCGGTGTGTCTAACTCTTTCAACTCTCATCTTCTAAGTCTCACTTCATGTGGATTACTGGGTAGTTGTTCTCAGGTCGTCCACAGGTTCTCCGCAGCTTTGTCCTCTTTCTTTTCTAGTCGATTGAATTAGTGATTTCGTTGGTGAGTCCAATGATGATTTGTGATAGTTCCCGATCAGAAACCATCTCACCCTTGATCTTCTCCACCGCGCTGATGATTGAGGTGTGGTTGCGATCGCCGAATTCCTTGGCAATCACCGGGTAGGAAGATTGGGGCAACATCTCTCGTACGAGGTACATCGCGATGTGACGGGCTCGAGTTAGGGGGCGAATTCGACGCGGCCCTCGCAATTCTGTAGCGGAATAGCCAAAGTGGTTGGCCACCGTGTCAATTACGTGCTGAGGCCTCAAGATCATCTGGTCCCGACCGAGGCCACCCAAGTGGCTCTTGGCGAACTCCAGAGTGATCTTCTCCTCAGCCAGCTGGGAGTGGGCGCGCAGCATGGTGATGGAGCCTTCGAGCTCACGAATTGAGTCACGAACGCGGTTAGCGATGTACTCAATGACGTCGTTAGGAATAACGACGTTTTCTCGCTCAGCCTTCATCTGAAGGATGGCGATCCGGGTCTCGAGGTCGGGCTGGCCAACCTCAACGATGAGACCCTGGAGGAGGCGGGAACGGAGGCGCTCCTGAAGCTTGTCCATATCCCGAGGGGATTGGTCCGAGGTCAAGACAATCTGCTTACCGGCACCGTGCAGGGTGTTAAAGGTGTGGAAGACGTTTTCGTGAAAACCCTCACCCCGAGGAATCATGAACTGAATGTCGTCAATAAGCAAGACGTCGACCGAGCGGTAACGCTCATGCAGCGCAATCTGGCTCTGCTCGCGCACGGAACGAATGAAGTCGTTAAGAAACGTCTCGGTGGTGACGTAGAGGACTTCCTTTTCGGGCCAGTGGCGCTGCACGTAGTTACCAATGGCGTGGAGCAGGTGGGTCTTACCCAGACCGGACTTTCCGTAGATAAACAAGGGGTTGTACTCACGACCGGGCCGCTCGGCAGCTGATTCGGCCGCAGCCTTGGCCATACGGTTCGAGCCCCCGGTAACGAAGGTTTCAAAGGTCATGCGTGGATCGATGCTCTGACCTCGTCCGACGGTGTGGGTAGGGGGCGTGAAGGTTGCCACCGGCGTGACGGGTGCAACTGGTGGTGCCACGGCTACCAGCGAGTCGAAGCCATCGTCGAGGGTGATGCGAATCGATCCCTGAGGACCCACAATGGTCCGCAGCTCCTGCTCGAGAAGTGGTAGATGGCGGTTGTTGATCTGGTTGGACTGAACTTGGCTCGGAACACCAATTGACAGGACGTTATGTCCGTAATCCACAAACTTAATTGCACTGAGCGTGGCGTTCCAGGTCGGGGCGGGGACCTTATTTTGAACGGCTTGTCGCCACTCTTGGTACACCGCCTGTCCCTCTAACACCCTGTCCTCCAGTGACGATCAAAATCAAGTTATCAACAGGCCTACAGACCTGCCTCGGGGGCCTTTTGCACCTTTGGAACGGTCACGATACACCCTTCAGAACCAACGCGCCAGAAGAGGGCCGAGTGGTGGGATAGACTTAACTCCGTGGCATCGGTGCCCGACCCCCGGGGTCAGCACAGGTACTGGTTGCCCAAGATCGAATAGAGGTTTTGTGAAGCGTACTTATCAACCAAACAAGCGAAAGCGCCAGCGCACCCACGGTTTCCGTGCCCGCATGAGCACTAAGGCTGGCCGAGCCATCCTGAAGTCGCGCCGCGACAAGGGCCGTCACGAGCTGACGGTTTAGTCTGGGCGTGCCGGAACGGGTTCAGCTCCGTCGGCAGTTTGCAGCCTTTAAAATCCCTGATTACCGGGGTAAAAGTGGGCCGCTTCGGCTGTCATTCGTAGCTTCACCAGAACCGGCAGCAGTGGCGTACGCCATTGGGCGACACGTGGGCAACGCGGTGATTCGTAATCGAATCCGGCGACGCCTCCGTTCTCTCATAATGGAGCTGTCTACACCGCTGCAACCTGGAACTTACCTGATCAAGTGCGGTATTGGCACCGACCTACTTACTTATGACGATCTTCGACACCATCTCAACCAAGCCCTTGACGGACTCCCCCGCACCTGAGTTGCGCGGTCTCGCCCGGGGTCTTCGAGCCCTGGTGCGTGGCTACCAGCACCTGACGGCGGGACGACTCAGCCCTTGTCGTTACTACCCCACCTGTTCGAGCTACGCCATCGAGGCCGTCGAAACCCACGGCTCTCTACGCGGTTGTTATCTGGCCACGCGCCGCATTTTGCGCTGTAATCCCTTTGGTTCACACGGTGTGGACCTGGTTCCTCTACCGAAACGGAGCGAAGTTCAATGATTTTTGCAGCTTCTTCAGGCATTGTTCAGGCCGTTGGCGACTTTTTCCACCCCGTATTCACGTCGTTTGGGTGGCTTTTGGCCCAGTTCTACGAGATCATCCCCAACTACGGGGTGGCGATTGCCCTCCTAACCATCTTGATTATGGGCGTTTTGACGCCTCTGACAGTCAAGAGCACCCGTTCGATGATGGCTATGCAGGCACTGCAACCGGAGCTCAAGAAACTGCAGCAGAAGTACAAGGGCCCCGAACACCGGGCTCAGATGAACGAAGAGATGATGCGTCTCTACAAGGAGCACGGCACCAACCCCCTCAGCAGCTGCTTCCCAGTGCTGGCTCAGGCTCCATTCCTCTACATGTTGTACTCCGTGATTCGGGGCCTCTCGGCCCTTGATGGCATGAATGCGGCTCCGAAGTACATCCCTCAGGGATCAAACATGTACCTTGATTTAATTGCATCAAAGGGCAAAATTGATGTTTTTGGCATGGACATGGCCCTTAAGCCGCTTGACCATCATGCAACGCTATTTGCTGCTATTCCCTTCTTTGTCATGGTCGCATTGGCTGTCGGACTCCAGTACTTCCAGATGGCCCAGATCAATAACCGCAACAAGAAGACGGGTCAGGAGATGCCGTCACAGCAGCAGCGCATCCAGAAGCTGATGCCTATCCTGTTCGCCTACTTCTATTTCATCATTCCCGCAGCCGTAGTGCTCTACATGGTTGTGTCCACAATCATTCGAATCGCCACACAGGACATCATGTTCCGTCTGGGTGTATCTAATCCGGGTAAGGCCAAAGAGCGAAAGATTCCAAGTCTCTCGAAGTCGCCCGAAAAGAATGCAGTAACCGAGCCTGAGGCGAAAACCCTCAAGTCTCAAGCAAACCGCTCCAAGTCGAAGCGTCAGCGAAAGGAACGATAACCCATGGATTGGGTAGAAACCACAGGAAAATCATTAGAAGAGGCCACCAAGCGTGCCCTCCAAATCCTCGGGGTGGGCGCCAGTGACGCCGACGTCGAAATGCTCGAAGAGCCTAAGGCGGGCCTCTTTGGCCGTGTGAAGGGCGAGGCTCGTGTTCGCGCGCGCGTTCGTCCTAACATGCCACGACCCAAGCGAGCTGGTCGTCAGGGCGGCGAGGGTCGCAAGCGATCCGACCGTCCAGACCGTCCCGCGAAGAGCGAGCAGTCAGACAAGCCCCGTGCTCCACGGAACGAATCACGCCCTCCCCGGACGGCACAACCTAAGACCTCAAACAAGCCCTCGAAGGAGGACACCATGGCAGAAGGAATCACCCTGGCTGAACAGGCTGATATTGCAAAGACGTTCCTGACCGGACTTCTCGAAGCAATGGAGCTGACGGCGGAAGTATCAGTCCGAGAGATTGACGCTGAGACGGTGGAGTTGGCAATTAACGCCAACCCGGCCAGTGAGCTTGGAATCTTGGTCGGACCCCGTGGCACCACGCTGCAGGCTCTCCAGGAGGTCACCCGTACCGTTGTTCAGGCGAAGAGCCCTGGCCGCACCGACCGCATCCTGGTCGATGTAGCGCAGTACCGCGAACGTCGCATCGCAGCCCTGGCCCGCTTTGGCCAGCAGGTTGCCGTCGAGGTCGTTGAGACTGGCGAAGAGCGCGCCCTCGAGCCCATGTCGCCGGCTGACCGTAAGGCCATCCACGACGGCCTTACAGGCGTTGACGGAATCTTCACTCGATCGGAAGGCGAAGAGCCTCGCCGTTTTGTGGTGATCGCTCCGGCATAATAGAAGTGTGACAATTGAATGGTTAACTCGCGCCCTCGAAGAATCGAGGGCGCGAGGCTTTTTAGGGCCGGGCGAGATAGCCCCCCATATAGAACACAGCCGGGGTTTCCGAGCAGCCTGGGACGAATACCGCTCCCCTCCCCCGACTTCCCTCATAGACCTGGGATCCGGTGGAGGCATACCAGGTGTCGTCCTCGCGGAAGAGTGGGGATGCCCCACCGTCCTCTTGGACTCCATGGCCAAGCGGTGCCGTTCCCTCGAGGAGTATTTGGAGTATCCCAACGCCCCGAAGAATATTTCGGTGCGGTGTGGTCGTGCCGAGGAGCTAGCCCGGGAATCTGATCTCGACGGAAAATTCGAACTGTTAGTAATGAGATCCTTCGGCGCCCCCTCAGCAGCGGCTGAATGTGCAGTTCGTTATGTTGCTGTCGGCGGCCTCATTATTGTTTCTGAGCCTCCGGATCCCGATAGGCAGTCTCGATGGAATAAGCCCGGGCTCGAACAACTGGGCCTCCGTCTCGCCGGCTTCGTTGCCACCTCACACCATTTTGTGGTGATCGAGAAAATCGCTCCGACTCCCTCGCTCTACCCCCGTGATAATGGGATTCCCGGAAAGCGCCCGATCTGGTCGTAGGTGTTCCACGTGAAACATCCGAGCCCAGCCTTGAGACACTTCTACTCTCACGGCCTCTCGGCTGAATGTTCCACGTGGAACAATCCCGGGAGTTTCCTGCCACCGACAAGGGCCACCTCTAGATATTTCACGTGGAACGTTGGAAAGTCATCTAACGGCTGGTGCTCTCCAGCCCCCGAGGTGTTCCACGTGAAACATTCGCTCAGGCGCGCCCTACGGGCTTACCGCTGCTATGCCACCACCGAGCGATTCGCCTGGTCCCTCGATGAGCAGGATGCTTACGTTCCACGTGAAACATTGACCTCGTTGCGTCCGGGAGTTCAATGGCCGCACGCCCACAGCCGACCCCCTATCCCGGCCCCTGGTGAGCAGGATTCGTCCATTGCAGGTGAAACAACGTGGGAGACGACGTTTGATGTTCCACGTGAAACGTCAGCCTCAGGGCAAGTTCGAGGAAAGACTTGACGGAAGGGCTTTTCGCGGGCAGAATAGGTACTGCGAAGTGTCGGCTCGGGTTGCGTAGGCAACGAGGAATGAGGATCATGTCAGAGGTTTCGACCACGAAGGTCTTTGCCGTAGCGAATCAAAAGGGTGGGGTTGGTAAGACCACCACCACAATCTCGCTCGGTGCAGCCCTGGCAGCGATGGGTCAGCGCGTCTTATTGATCGATCTGGACCCCCAGGGTAACGCCACCACTGGCGTGGGAGTGGATCCCCACCGCTTTGAGCACTCGATGTACGACGTTCTACTCAATGACGACGTGTCTCTCATGGATGTTGTCGAGCCAACGGGGTATCCCAATCTTTTTGTCGCACCGGCCGATCTGAACCTGGCTGCCGTTGAGCAGGAACTGACCGCGGTTATTTCCCGCGAACTCCGGTTGAAGAAGGCTATTGGCTCCCTCGGGGGCGACTTCGACTACGTCTTTATTGACTGTCCCCCATCGCTCGGTCTCATCACAATCAATGCCTTCGCTGCAGCGACAGACATCTTGGTGCCGATGCAGTGTGAGTTCTACGCCCTAGAGGGTCTAACACAGCTACAGAAAATCGTGACCCTGGTTCAAAAGAACCTGAACCCCCACCTGAAGATTTCTAAAGTTGTGCTGACGATGTACGACCCCCGCACCACCCTGACCATGGAAGTGGCCAAGGAAGTGGAGCGGGTGTTCCCGAACGAGATTTGCAAGACCCGCATTCCCCGTACCGTTCGACTGGCTGAAGCACCATCATTCGGTCAGCCCATCACCGTATTTGATCCAACCTCCAAGGGTGCTACTGCCTACGTGGAGCTAGCAAAGGAGATCCTCAATGGCTAGAAAGACCGGACTTGGAAGGGGCCTCGGCGCCCTTATCCCCGAGGGCGAGACCACCGAGGTTACCGAAGCAGCTACGACGATTGTGGGCCCCCTGCAGGAAATCGCCCTGAGCTCCATTCGCCCTAACCAGTTTCAACCTCGCCAGAGTTTCGAAGATGAACCCCTTAAGGCATTGGCCGAATCCATCAAGGGTGTTGGTGTGATTCAGCCCATCTTGGTGCGCCCAGTAGAGGGGGAGTCAGACACTTTCGAAATCGTGGCCGGTGAGCGCCGCTGGCGCGCCTCGCGACTGGCGGGCCTCGCAACTATTCCTGCGTTCGTGCAGACTGATGTGAATGACACGCTGAGCCTCGAGCGGGCCATCGTTGAGAATCTGCACCGAGTAGACCTCAACGCCCTAGAAGAAGCCGCCGCCTACCAGCAACTTATCGATGACTTCAACTTCACCCACGAGCAGATAGCCACTCGCGTTGGTAAGAACCGGGCTACGATTTCCAACACCTTGCGCCTTTTGAATCTCGGTAGCGCTGCCCAAAAGGCCGTCATGACTGGTTCAATTTCTGCCGGTCACGCCCGGGCCCTGCTGGGCATTGGAGACGTCCAAACGCAGGATGCCCTCGTGAAGAAGATTACGACTGGCGAGCTCTCGGTCCGTGCGACCGAAGAGCTGGTTAAGGAGACGCTGGTCGTTAAGCCGATCACCACGTCGCCTGGAACCGGCGCCACAACTGGGGGAGCGGCCGGAACCAAGCCGATTCTTCGCCCGGTGCCCGACGCGGCCATTGTCGAACTCGAACACCTCCTTGAGGAGTTGCTCGAAACCCGAGTACACATTGATCTCAAGGGCAAGACTGGGCGAATGGTGATTGACTTCGCCGATCTGGGTGATCTAGAGCGAATCTATCTCGCCATGGTGAAGAGCAAGTAGTCTCAACTCTAAACCTCAACATAAACCTAAAGTTTCACACAGGTTGTGGGTTAACTTGTGGGTTAAGGTTACCGTAAGCGGATAAATCCCTAATTTAAAGCGAATTCTCAGTTGAGACTTTGCTGGTGAAATTAATTACTTGTTGAAAAGTACGGCCAACGAAGCCGAAATACCGTTAATTAGGGTATATTCCTGCGATACAGAGAGTTGCGGGTGCGTAATTGCTAGTGCCGTCATCGTCGTCTGGCGCAGAACGGGTAACCCCATCCCGGAAGCCTCAACGCCGAGCGCCCGTGCGATGATTGCGCTCATCTCAGCTCCGTGGAGTGATCGGAATCGGTAGGACTCGTAGAAGTACACCCGCGATAAGGGGAATTCGGCACGCTCGGAAAGAAAGAGTGCGACGCCGACCGCAGCATCGTTTGCCATCTCGGCCTGCTGCTCGTCGCTGCCCGAAAGAATGACCACCTCTAGGCCAGCTTGGCTGATTGCTGTGGCCACTTGCTCTAACAAGGGGGAGTGCCCTCCGAGCCCAACGCGCCGGGTCGTGGCTTCACGAATGAGATCCACTCGCTGGCGCACCTCTGAGACCATGCGGCGATTGGTGTCACGGGGCGCCAATCGTTCGAGCTCACGAAGGGTGGCCATCGTCAGCGTGCCATCGGGGGTTAGGGCGACATTGGCCTGAAAGTCGGCGAGGGCCGTTTCGGTTAGGGGACCAAAAATCCCATCAACTCGACCGGGGTCAAAGCCCAGGAGGGAGAGTGACTGCTGGAGCACGACGACGTCATCACCCCGCAAGTAGGGGCTGCCAACAAAGAGGAGTCGGTCACCTAGACGCCACGAGGTTTCCTCGAGCACGAGCCAGGTGGTGGTGTCGATCCCGTCGCGAAGAGCCAGACCCCGTTCAACCTGAAAGGCCTGAACGGCCCGCACCACGTCGGTGTCGTAAGTGTCGCCAGCTACGACTTCATAGCCGAGAGCCGCCAAACGAGCGCGAATTACCACGATTTCTGGCGAACTTTCACCAATGGAAAAAGACCCGGGCGCGGTAATTGTTAGAGAACTGCCGTGATCTCAGAGAGCATGGCACCCTTGGGCTTAGCCCCGACCAGGCGACCAACCACTTGTCCGTCCTTGAAAATCAGCAAGGTTGGAATGCTCATAACGGCGTACTTGGTGGCAATGGCGACGTTGGCGTCCACGTCAAGCTTGGCGATGGTGAAGCGCTCGCTCTGCTCGGTGGCAAACTCTTCGAGAATTGGGGCGATCTGCTTGCAAGGGCCGCACCAGTCGGCCCAAAAGTCGACAACCACAGGCTTATCGGCCGAGCCGATTACCTCGTCAAATGTTGCATCGGTTAGGTTCTGAATCTGGTCACTCATAGTGCACCTCCGTTGGTCTCACGCTACCAACTGCAGATGACTCGTGTGCGCTTAGCTCTGCGACTCGAGCCAACGCTCGGCGTCAATCGCGGCCATGCATCCCGAGCCGGCCGAGGTAATGGCTTGACGGTAGTGATGGTCTTGAATGTCACCGGCGGCGAAGACGCCCTCAATGCTGGTGTAGGTGCCGGGACCGGTAGCCACGTAGTTGTTCTCGTGCAGATCGACTTGGCCGTCGACCACTGTCGTGTTCGGTACGTGACCAATAGCGATGAAGACACCGGTCACGTCAATCATGCGAGTCTCACCCGTCACGGTGTCAACGACTTCCACACCGGAGACCTTCTCCTCGCCGTGAATCTCTTTGACCTGCGAGTTCCAGGCGAACTGAATTTTGGGGTTAGCCAGTGCCCGCTCCTGCATGATCTTGCTGGCGCGCAACGAGTCGCGTCGGTGAATCAACGTGACCGTGTTAGCAAAGCGCGTGAGGAAGGTGGCCTCCTCTAGAGCCGAGTCACCACCACCAACGACCGCAATGTCCTGACCACGGAAAAAGAAGCCGTCGCAGGTGGCGCAGACCGAGATCCCCTTGGAAAATAGGCGTTCTTCACCAGGTACGTTCAACATCAGCGAGCGGGCACCGGTGGCGACAATGACTGAATCAGCTGTAATGCTGGGCTCGTCATCGTCGGTCAACCAGGCCGTGAAGGGACGCTTTGAGAGGTCGAGCTTCTGCACCTTGGTAACCCTTAGGTCAGCCCCGAAACGCTCGGCCTGAGCCCGCATGTTGCCCATGAGCTCGGGACCGGTGATGCCCTCGGGGAAGCCGGGGAAGTTTTCGATATCGGTGGTCAACATGAGTTGGCCGCCCGGCTGGTCGGTCGTCGAGGAGGGCTCGCCTTCAATCACGATGGGAGTGAGCTGGGCCCGCGCGGCGTAGATGGCGGCCGTCAGTCCGGCCGGGCCGGAACCGATGATGAGAACTTGAGTGTGGGTCACGACGACTTCCTTTGGGGTACGGGTTTGCGCGAACGCCAAACGATCAGACCGCTAGCGATCAAGACCGTTCCGAGGGAGAGGTAGCTCAACCACTCTCGTCCGGCGAAGCAGTAGATATTGAGAAAACGAACGAGTCCAATGAGTAGGGCTACTAAAACGGCCACGCCGAAACTGAAGAGAACAAAGCCAAAGGCAATCGTCCGCGCGGCCAAGAAAATCGGACGCAGGACCTTGTCGTGAAAGACAGCTAGCGCGTGGTCGAGCAGGCCGAAGGCCTTGTCGATTGAATCGGGAACTCGGTCTGGCTTGTTCTCCACAGAGAAAACTTACCTGTCGGCGAGTTGGCCTAGCTGCGAATCCAAGCGAGACCAACGATGCCTGGTCCGCCGTGGGTCCCAACGGTGGAGCCCATGTCGCCGATAATCAGCTCGTGAACGGTCGGAATCTCCTTCAGCATGGCGACGATGACGTCAACATCGGGAGCATCACCGTGGGTTACGGCAATACGTTCGATCGGCCCAGCCGCCTTAGCTGCCGCGACGAGGGAGGCGAAGGCCTTCGTTCGGGTTCGGGCTCGCCCCGCCTCGGCGACGAGTCCATTCTTGAGTTCCAGCAAGGGCTTAATCGAGAGCATGGAGCCGAAGACGGCCTTCGCGCCTTTGAGGCGACCGCCCTTAATGAGGTGCTCGAGTGTGTCGATCGTGCCACAGACGCCAACCTTGCCGGCGAGCTCTTCTCCCCGGGTGACCAGTTCATCCATGCTGGCTCCAGCGGCCGCACGCTCCGCGAGGTCGATGGCAATCATGCCTTCAGCCATCGTTACGGCCCGCGAGTCAACGATCTTCACGGGAATCTGGTCGGCGACGGCCTGAGCCGCGAGGGTGGCGGACTGGTGGGTCGCCGAGAGATCTGAAGAGAGGGCCACGACGACAACGCCATCAGCCCCTTCGGCCTTGGCCTTGAGGAAGGCCTCTTGGAATGCGCCGGGTGACGGGGCGGCCGTTTCGGGCAACTCGGAGGAGGTCTTGCACTTGGCCCAGAACTCGTGGGGGTTGAGGTCGCGACCGTCGACGAACTCCTCGTCACCGAAGCGGACGGTGAGTGGCACGATGGCGATGTTCAGACGGTTAGCAATATCCAGCGGCAGGTCAGCTGCGCTGTCGGTAATTACGCGAATAGTGGCCATGTAGCCCTCCCCAAATTTGGCTGACTACACCTTCCCACGAACCATGGCACCGATGTCGGACTTGCGCAGGGCCTGTCGGAAAAAGAAGAGAAAGGTGAGCAGGCCAGTAGTGGCAGCAATGGCGGTCCGCACGGCGAGCCCCAGGCCGGCGGTTGACCCCAGGAAGCTGTAGGCCACGGCCGCAGTCAGAGCTGCGGCCACCGAGGCCAGCAGGAGGCGACGGAAGTGGGGCTCGAGGAACACGGCCCCCACGCTGGTCTGACGGTGGTGCATGACGCCCAGTCCGGCGACGGCCGCGAGTGTGTAGGAGATCGAGATGGCACTGATGAGGGCGCCGAGCGAGTGACGTCCGATGGTGGCCGCCAAAATGACCGTCCCGAGATTCTGGAAGGCGTAGAGCCCGAAGATGTCGCGTCCCCGCTGCTGAGCCTGCAGACCTCGAATGATTACCTGGAAGACCGTGTAGCCCGGCAGGCCAGTGGCCAAAACCGCGAGGACCACGCCGGCTTCGAGCTTGACGGAACCGTCACCGTGGTTGAGGAGAAGGGCCACGATGGGCTGGGCCAAAATAACCATGAGTGCAGCGACGGGCACGACAATCGTGAGCGAGGTGCGCATGGCGTCCATAAGTCGCTCGCTGTAGCCGTGGCGATCGTCGGAGGTGTAGAGCGCAATGAGGTCGGTAGTAACGGCCTGTAAGACGCTGGCCACCACGACGGCGAAGGGCATTTGCATGAAGGCCCACCCGTAGGTGTAGGCCGACACCGGACCACTACCCCCGACGCCAAATGCCAACGCGAGAACGAAGTAGAGCGCGACCTGGTTAACAATGACCACGAGGATGGTCCAACTCCCGAGTCGCAACACGCCGCGAACGGCCTCATCGCGCATGTCGAGGCGGAACCGGACTCGACCGAGTCGACTCGACATCAACGAGGGAACGAGGACAAAGAACTGTGCGAGGAGACCGAGCGTCGTGCCGAGGGCGAGCAGAGTGAGTTCCTTTGTACCGAGTACCGAGGTCACCGTGGGTGCGGGTACGGCGATGTGAAACCAGACCAACACGGCAATGGCCACCACGTTGTTAACAATCGGGGCGTAACTGACGGCACCGAACTTGTTGCGAATCTGTAAGAGCACACCGCTCAGGGACAAGATGCCGTAGAGAAATACTTGGGGCGCGAACCATCGAAGGAATGTGGTGGCGACCTCGCGTTGGTTCTGCAGCACCACGACATCACGATGGGGGTCGAGGTGGTTGAAGGCCGTCATGGCATCAACGATGTACGGCGCAAAGATCCACGTCAACAGGGTGGCCACCGCTAGGACAATCAACGTCAAGGTGACAACGCTCGAGATTGAACGCCACGCCTTGCGCTCGCCGTCGAGCGTGATGCGCTGCACGAAGACCGAGAGAAAAGTGGCGCCGATGACGCCACCAATGACGAGGTCGTAGAGCGAGTTGGGAATGGTGTTAGCCAGGTTGAATCCGTCAGCGAGGGGGGTGAAGCCCAAGACGTAGGCGAGCACCAGCGTGCGCAACAGTCCGCTCACTCGCGAGATCATGGTGCCCGAAGCGAGGGTTACGACACGACGTTGGAGGGAACTCATCGGGCGTGCCGGCCCGGACTCTTGCGGCGGGTGGTCCGCCACCACCACCAGGCGATTACCAGCAGTGATCCGGCCGACAGGGCGTAACCCACCACGGAGGCCGAGGTGTAGCGAACCTGAATTGTGCCGGAGGCAATAACCACCTGGCCGTCGGTCGTCGTCAGCTCGATACTCATCAGCGACGAAGTACCACGGGTCATTTTGGCGCTGATGGGCGTCGAGGCCGTCTGAGTCAAAATGCCGACGGGGATTACTTGTCCGCCGGGAAACTCAATCCGGTCGGCGCTGATCCGGATGAGACCGGTGATGCCGTAGTCGGCCGAACTGTAGAGCGTGATGGGGATCGTTCCCGAGGCCGAAGCCAAGATCACCGTGCTCTGATCAATACGGAACTTTGAGAGTTCGTCCCGAAGCGCTCGTTGGGCGTTGGCGACGCCGTTGGCGTGCGAGTGCGAGCCAACCTCGGCTTGGAGGCGAGCCATTTGAATACGCAGAAACGGTTGCGGGGTACTGAATGAGGAGATCAAGCTGTCGGCATCTCGCCTGAGATTGCCGAGGGCCGTGATTTCGCCGGCCGGCCACGGCGCAACGGGGGCGTTGGTCAAACTACGCACCGTCGGCGAGCGGTTCTGGCCGATCTGACCAACGCTGGCCGATGCGTCGATAGCGCGTTGAGTAATTAGTGGCGAGGCTCGCAAGGCTGAGTTGAGCTCTTTGGTGAAGGTCGGAGAAGTCTGGTCGAGGCTGGTCGTGAGCACCTCGGTGCGAGGGTTGCGAGCATTGGGAGCCTGGTAGTAGAGCATCGAGAGCGTGCCCATGGTGAGGGCCGCTAAACGACCCGGCTCAATGTCGTGGCGATTCGCTAGAGCCGAAAGAGGGGAGTCGATCGCGAGGGCGCGAGCACTCGCCGGCACCCCGGAGAGATGAAAGGGCGCCCCCCAGCCGAGCGTACGAGATGGCGCCGATCGAAGTGCCTCCTCGCCGATGACGATGACGTGATGACCTTGGTGGTCGACGGCCGCGGCCGACGCCGGACCGACGAGACCGGGGAGAAAGACGGCGTCAGTCATCCGGCTGCTGGGAGTTACTTCGCTGAGGAGTTGTTCGACAACGATGAAGTGTTGGGGAATGTCCACCCCCAGCCCGTGGGCCCGCAGTGAGCCGTAGTCCATGCCGCGTGGCCCCATGGCCATCACGCGGTGCTGGGGCGAAACGAGAAAACTCCGAAGCGCCTCGACGTACTGCTGGGCCAGGGGATTGTCACTAGTGAGTGTGCGGTGAAGTTCTTCGGCCGACAGGGCGACCGTGGTCGGTTCTTGGTTGAGGGCGAGTGCGCTCAAGGTCTCGCCAGCCGCGCTCCACACATCGCTCGACGCGGCCTGGCTTTTCAGTGCCCACGCGACGTGAAGGGGATGGGCGATGAGCCCGTTGCTAATGGTGACCAGGGACCACATCGATACTTGGCTGCCCCGCGCGGTGACTGAGTACTGGAGGGGGAATACTCCATTGCAACGTGCGCCGCACTTGCTCTGCAGCGCCGGATGAACCGAGCCGCACGAGGTGTACGAGTCGAGCCACTCCCCAATGGCGACGTCGAAGGTGGCCACTTGTGCGTTGATGCAGTTCAGAACGAACGCGCCGGTGGAGCCGAGTGGACTGGTGCCGGGACCCTGGCCGGAAATCACCGACTCGACGGCGCTGCGGGTACGCAGGGCCGGGTAGATGGTGATGCGGGCCGTCGCCGTGGCGGTTGATCCACCAGTTTCGAGGGTGACGCGCATGTGACCGTTGCCGAGAGTTCCCACGACCACGGTGGCATCTTGGTGGACCAGACGAGGCTGAAGGGTCTCGGCTTGCGCCGGTGATGTAAGCCCACCCCAGGACGCCACTCCAAGAAGCAAGGCACTCGAGACTCGCCAAACGCGAGAGAAGCGCAACTGCATGCAGAATGAATTTACTAGCGCACGCCCCCGCCGCCGAGTCCTACTACCCTCAATCCCGTGAGTGCGCTTGCTGGGCTACACCAGTTAACGGTCGAATACGGCCCTCTGGCCCAGGCGTTTTCGGACGAGGGCTTCTCCCTCTACGCCGTTGGGGGCTGTGTTCGTGACGCCATTCTCACGGGAAACCACGAATCCGACGACGTCGATTTCACGACGAACGCCCGCCCGGACGATATTTTGCGGCTCATCACCCCCTTTTGCACCACGACGTGGGAGATGGGCCGGGCCTTTGGCACCATCGGGGGCCAACTGAAGAGCAATCGCAAGAAGATTGAAGTCACGACGTTTCGTTCCGAGGAGTATGTCGATCACAGCCGTAAGCCCGAGGTCGTCTTTGGTGACTCCCTCGACGTCGATCTCTCCCGCCGGGACTTCACAATTAACGCCATGGCCTTTGATCTGCTGAAACCCGAGCTCATTCAGCCGGCCGACGGGTTGAGTGACCTCAACGCCAAGCGACTGCGAACCCCTATTGATGCGGCCGTCTTGTTTAGTGACGATCCCCTGCGCATGCTCCGAGCCGCGCGGTTCGCCTCACGCTTCGAGTTCGAGATCGACCAAGAGATCGAAGCCGCCGCCGCGTCAATGGCCGAACGGATCGCCATCGTCTCGCCCGAGCGCATTCGCGTCGAGCTGGACCTCCTGATGCTGACTCCGCGTCCCTCGATTGGTCTGGATTTCATTGTGCGCACCGGACTGGCTGCGCACTTTCTCCCCGAGCTGCCCGGCCTGGCCCTCGAGCAAGATCCCATCCACCAACACAAAGATGTGTTGACCCACACCTACGCCGTGGTGGAGAAGGTCCGTACCCGTAAGGCGCCCACCGAAGAGTCGCCCGAGGGTCCTTCCAATCTCGTGACCCGCCTCGCCGCACTCTTTCACGACATCGGCAAACCTAAGACGCGGGCCTTTACCGATAACGGTGTGAGCTTTCACGGTCACGACCACGTCGGGGCTCGGATGACGAAGAAGCGCATGGCCGCGTTGAAGTACAGCCAACAGATGATTGACGACGTGGCCCTGCTCGTTGAACTGCACCTGCGGTTCCACACCTACGCCATGGGGTGGAGCGACGCGGCCGTTCGCCGCTACGTACGTGACGCCGGTCACTTGCTCGAAGAACTCAACGAACTAACGCGGTGTGACTGCACGACGCGCAATAAACGTAAGGCCCAGATTCTCGATCAACGCATGAACGATCTTGAAGATCGCATTGTGGAGTTGCGCGCGCAGGAAGATCTCGATTCCCAACGCCCGGCCCTCAGCGGCGATCAAGTGATGGGGATTTTGAAAATCACGCCATCACGGGCCGTGGGTGAAGCACTGAACTTTCTCCTGGCGATTCGCCACGAAGAGGGTGAGATCAGTGAAGAAGAGGCCACTTCGCGCCTGTTGGCTTGGTGGCAAGAGCGCTCGTAACAGCAAACATCCCGGCCGCCTGAGGCGACCGGGACGTTCACACGTACGTTCTAAAACTTCGGTAACGAACTGCCCCGATCTGACTTAGGGCCAGATGGGGTTGTCGGCGCCGTCGTCCGCGAAGGCTTCCACCATGTTGTGCGCCACGTCGTCGTGGTACTGCACGGGTGGGCTCTTCATGAAGTAGGCCGAAGGTCCGAGGATGGGGCCACCGATGCCACGGTCGAGGGCGACCTTGGCGCAACGGACGGCGTCGATGATGACACCGGCCGAGTTGGGGGAGTCCCACACTTCGAGCTTGAGCTCGAGGTTCAAAGGAACGTCACCGAAGTTGCGACCCTCCATGCGGATGTAGCACCACTTGCGGTCCTTCAACCACGGCACGTGGTCACTGGGGCCGATGTGGATGTCGTCAGCGCTCATGTGGCTGATTTCGAGCTGGCTGGTAACGGCCTGGGTCTTGGAGATCTTCTTGCTCTCGAGACGGTCGCGGTCCAACATGTTCTTGAAGTCCATGTTTCCACCCACGTTGAGCTGGTAGGTGTGGTCAATGGCGAGACCGCGGTCTTCGAAGAGACGGCTGAGCACGCGGTGCACGATGGTGGCCCCGACCTGGCTCTTGATGTCGTCACCAATGATGGGCACACCGGCGGCGCGGAACTTCTCGGCCCACTCGGGGTCGGAGGCGATGAAGACGGGGATGGCGTTAACGAACGCGACACCGGCGTCGATAGCGGCCTGGGCGTAGAAGCGTTGCGCGTCTTCGGAACCGACGGGGAGGTAGGAGACGAGAACGTCAGCCTTGCTGTCCCGCAGCACCTGGACGACGTCACAGGCTTCGGCCGGTGACTCGTCGATGGAGGCGCGGTAGTACTTGTTCAAACCGTCCATGGTGGGTCCACGCTGCACGGTGACACCGAGGTTGGCTACTTCGGCAAACTTGATGGTGTTGTTCTGTCCACCCTCGATGGCCTTAGTGAGGTCACTGCCCACCTTGGTGGCGTCAACGTCAAAGGCGGCGACGAATTCGAGATCGCGGACGTGGTAGCCACCGAGCTCGACGTGCATCAGTCCGGGGACGTGGTCCCCGACCTTGGCGTCGCGGTAATACGTCACAACTTGAACTAGAGAACTAGCGCAGTTTCCTACGCCGGCGATTGCGACACGAATGTTTCCCATGGCGCTCCTTTCCTACTTCGCTTCGTGAGCGATGGTTTGGTTGTTTTGGGGTACTGCAGTGCTGCGCTCGGTAGTTAGACAGTCGTCTATCCACGCGAGGTCGAGCTCAACAGCTTTCGCCGCGTGTTCCATAACGGAACGGGCGTAGCTATCGAGTTCGGCGTTAGCCGCGTTGGCACGAATTTCGCGCAAACGGGCAACGAGGTTGGCGCGACGGTGCTCTAGCAACATCACGCGGGCGTTGGGGGTAAGGAAACGAAAGAGGGCCATGCGGAGCGAAAAGCTGCGCGCGTCATCGAGGGTGGCGGGGTCACTCAGCCGCTCGGCGAACTGCTGGCGACCAATTTCGGTCATGCGGTAGGACTTGCGACCACGCCGACCAAGACCGGTGGCCGATCGGGCACCCCGGAGGGCGGCGCGCTCACCGGAGAGCGAACCGGTGGAGAATGAACCGAGACGGGGTTCGGTCGTGACGATCTCTTCAATGAGGCCCTCGCGCTCGAGCCGGCCAATTGCCGGGTAAATAGAGCCGAAGGAGGCGTTGCCACCGATGCCCAAGCGATCCTTCAAGTGGGTGCGGATCTCATAGCCGTGGTGTTCACGGTCCATGAGGAGTCCGAGGATGGCGAG
>JBAXMO010000005.1:0-24231 GCA_037134255.1 Actinomycetes bacterium
GAGAGGTTCCGTCAGCAACGGACGGTTCCACGAAATAAACAGAAGTGGTTCGCTTGATCCCAGCCCTGCCGGGGTCCGTGCTCAGATCGGAGAGCTGAGATCGATGGCGCGGTCTGCGAGGCGGAACAACGACAAGATCAGTTCGTGGCGAGCGGCATGAACAGCGTTCGAGTTTCTGCTGCTTTGAGTGGAACAGAGGTGTAGACGTTCCATTTGGAGAGTTGAGCTCTGCTGCCCAACTTCTGTTGTGGAAGATCTCATCGGCACTGTTTTCAATATCCGACGATATACAAATGTCTATCGATTTTCGCTGGAAGACTGACCTCGCGGCCCTGTGGACGAAGCTCTAGCTTTGGTAGCCGGCCTTCATTTTTGATTGTCTCACTCCCTGCTCAGCCTTCACGCTTGAAGAAATAACAGGAACATTACTGAGGCGAATGAGTTTCATAGTAAAGCCAAGTTGCAATACGGTGAAGCCACGTCCCCGCCAACTACAAGTGTGGCGACGGTGAAGGTTGTTTCATAACGTTGTGAGCCGAAGGCACAACTACTGAGGGGGATTGATCTCTCTGGTGAGTTCGGGATTCAGGAAGAACGTGTCCTGGAGGATGTCAATCCCAGAAAGCCATTCTTCATTCGAGAGTGAAGTGGCCGAGACGTCATCAATGGCTCGGCCCACCGTGTAGGCCTGCAGTAGCGTAGCGAGAAATACTGGAGTGAGGCGTGGATTAATCCATCCCCGCTCTTGCCCAATGCGGAATACTTCGGCGTAGCCATCAGTTATTCGCTGCTGCTCATTAGAGAGTATGAGGCGAAACCGTTCGTTGCGGTCGGCAGTAGCGATGGCGACGATTCGGGCCATGCGGTTCTGGCGTCGTCCAACGTCTTGAATGAAGTGACTCCATTCGTGGATGACTTCACGAGCCCTATCGAAGGAGTTGGTGTTGTCAGCCGTAGTAAAAAGTTGGGCGATAGCAGCGTCTGTGTCTTTGGTGAATTGGCGGATAAGCGCCTCTTCCATCAAGTGGTGAAAGTCCTCGAAGTGGTGGTAGAGAGAGCTGCGAGCAACACCGGAAGTATTTAAAACCTCCTCGACGGTGATCTTGTCGAAGGGTTTTGCCTCCATCAATTCCAGGACTGTTGCAATTAGCAGTTGAGCGGTGTGATGAAGCTGTTTCTGGAAATCAGATGCTTTTACCATTACCCCTCATCCTTCTGCGAATAGGTGACCACGCTACGCCAATTCGACGGTACTCGTGCGTTGGTCAACGTCGACCTCCCGCATGGTGCACATGGCGCCAAAATGCCGCGGTTGAGTTTGCAGGATCCGTGCCGCTCGTTTTTTCCTAAGCGGTTCGGAGTAATCCGCCACGCAACTCCTCGCTTTTCTCAAGGTCACCCGTTTCCGCTCTCCGCGTCACTTTCTGTCGCGAGTTGGCTCTAGCAGTTGCTCAACTTCATATCGAGTGACGCGAAAGACTTACAAGGAGGTGCCTTCGGTGTGCTCGTTCTCGGGTTAACTACCCAAACCCGTCAAATCCGAACCAATGAAATATGTTTAGCCCGCAGTGACTATGCCCAATTTTTCTCTGTTTTCTGCGGGGGCGAATCTAGCGATACGCTCAAGCCATGTTTGACATCGTTATTCGCAACGCTTTTCTCGTCGATGGGAGTGGGGCGCCGGGACGAAGCGCCGATATCGCCATTACGGGTTCGGTCATTAGTGAAGTCGGTGAACCCGGAACGGTGGGTGGCGGACTACGAGAAATCGATGCCAAGGGCCAACTGGTCACCCCGGGTTTTGTGGATATTCATACCCACTACGACGGTCAGGTTTCTTGGGATCCGTGGTTCACGCCGTCAAGCTGGCATGGCGTTACAACCGTGGTCGGTGGTAACTGCGGCGTCGGTTTCGCCCCCGTCCGCCCCAACAGTCACGAGTGGTTAGTCCAGTTGATGGAAGGTGTCGAAGATATCCCCGGTGCGGCATTGACTGAAGGGATTGTCTGGTCGTGGGAGTCCTTTCCCGAGTTTCTAGACGCGATTGAGAAAGAACCTCGTGTCATCGATTACGGATTTCAATTAGCCCACGGTGCACTACGCGGCTACGTCATGGCCGAGCGCGGTGCAGCGAACGAGCTTGCCACGGCCGAGGACATTACTCAAATGCAGCGGTTGGCCGAGGAGGCGTTGAGTGCTGGTGCGATGGGAATCTCTACTTCACGAACGTCGCTGCATAAAGCCAAAGACGGTGAATTCGTTCCTGGTACCTTTGCCGAACTTGATGAGCTATTCGCTTTCGCCGATGCGATGAATGAGACCCGCAAGCGCACCGGTCGCACCAGCGTTTTCCAGCTGGCGATTGAACACACCGAAGTGCCCGATCAATTTGAGTGGATGCGATCATTCGCAGAGCTTTCGGGAGCCACAGTGGCGTTCAACTTTTCTCAAACACGGCACGCCCCGGATGTCTGGAAAGACGTGGTCGAGGAGCTAGATCGAGCCGTTGCGGACGGAATCTCAATCGTTGGTCAGGTGGCGGGACGTTCCATCGGTGTACTCGAGTGCCTCGAGGGCAGCGTGCACCCCTTTATCCGACACCGCACTTGGCGTGAACTCGAACACCTTTCACTTGCGGAGAAGGTGCACGAACTAAAGAAGCCTGAAGTACGCAAGGCTCTGCTCGATGAGTCGAGAAAATCGTCAACGCCTAACGCCGAACTCTTGATGTCGGGATGGGAACGGATGTATCCCGTGGGCGTCGACAACATCGACTACGAGCCGAACCCAACGACAGATTCACTGGAGGCGCTCGCTCATGCATCCGGGCGTACGCCGCAAGAACTCGCCCTAGACGCCCTTTTGGCCTTTGACGGTCACGGAATGCTCTATGTGCCCTTGTTTAACTACAGCGGGGGAGACCTAGAACTGGTGCGTGAACTGCACCAACACCCCTCCACTCGAATGGGGCTCTCCGATGCCGGGGCACACTGTGGCGCGATTTGTGACGGCGGTATGCCAACGTTCATGTTGACCCACTGGACGCGCGACCGCCAACGTGGAGAGCTTCTTCCAGTCGAATTCATCGTGCACCGTCAAACTTTACAAACGGCCCAGCTCTACGGGATGACCGATCGCGGCCTTATCGCTGCGGGCATGAAGGCCGACATCAACATCATCAACTACGAGGCCCTCGGTTTCTCGAAGGCCGAGATGGCGTACGACCTTCCTACAGGCGCACGTCGTCTCGTTCAGCGAGGATCGGGCTACGTGATGACGATGGTGAGTGGTGTGCCAATTGTGGAGAACGATGAATTCACGGGAGCTCTTCCTGGCAAGTTAGTGAGGGCGTAATGGCCGACAAGAAAATGGCAGTGGCGGCAGCCAAGTACATCTCCTTCACGTCCTACCGTCAAGATGGCAGTGCCGCTTCGACGCCGGTTTGGGTTGTTCCCTTCCGGGGTGGCTACGCCTTTACCTCTGATGACACTTCCTTTAAAGTGAAGCGGGTGGCGAAGAATCCTCGTGCCCGTATTGCCCCTTCGACTTTTCGAGGTGCCGTAGCCGATGGCGCCGAAGTACTCGAAGGAACTGCTGCACTCCTACGGGGCGACGACTTCTTGGCCGTAGAGAAGTTGATCAAACGTAAGTACTGGCTCGGTTGGTATCTGGCAATCGCTCCTTCGCAGTTCATGGCACGTTTCAAGAAGAAATCAGCCCCGGGATCGGTGGCGATTCTGGTGACCCCTGATCGTGGCGAGTAGTCCGCTCACTCTTCGCCGGCCCGTGTTAGGTGACGAGTTGGTTGTGCGCCAGGCGCAGATCGAACTCCAAGCAGAGGGTTTTGATTTTGCCTGGGAGTTAACGATCGATGGTTCGTGGACCGCCTATTTAGAACGACTCGACCGCTTTCACGATGGGGTAGAACTTCCCGATGATGTAGTCAGGTCCACGTTCTACCTCGCCGAAGTTAACGGTGAGGTTGTGGGAAGCACGTCAATTCGCTACGAACTTAATGAGTATCTGTCGGAGTTCGGGGGCCATATTGGCTACTGCGTCCGACCGACATTTCGCCGAAGAGGGTACGCCGCCACTATGTTGCGATTGCAGATTGAGTTGGCCCGAGAGGCTCGTATCCATGACATTCTGGTTACCTGTCTCGAATCTAATGAGCCATCGGCCGCGGTGATTGAGCGGTGCGGCGGGGAGTATGAGTTCTCTCGCACGCGTCCCGACGGTGCGGAATTCCGCCGTTACTGGTTTCGTCAGCCGACCTAGTAATTTTCTAGAATCTCGCTAACCTTTAAGCACTAAGACGAAAGGTGACTGTGCGACGTTTTGTATCAACCCTCACAATGTCGACCATCCTGAGTCTGAGTCTTGTGTCCGTAGTGCCCGCCGTGGCCAGTGTGGAAACTCAGGCAGCCAAGAAGAAGTGCGATCGAGCAGCACTAGTACGGTACAACGCCTACAAGGATGCATCACGGGCAATCGTGGCGGCCTACAAGACAGTGATTGATGCGGCACAGGTGACGTATCGAGCAGCGCAACAGTCCGGCATCACTTCGGTTCGCAAAGCGGCTCACGCCAACTATGAAGCAGCTCTAGCTCATGCACGAAATACTCGAGCAGCGGCACTCTCAGCCCTGGGCTCTGCCCCGAGTGTTCCGCAGGGATGCAAAGAAGACGACCTTCACTCGTAATGGTGGTGGAGATACGGCGGGCACGCGTTGCCGATGCTGAGGACTACTCCAAGATTCGCCTAGAAGCTCTACTGGAAGCGCCCGAGGCCTTTGGCAGCGTGCACGAAGATGTCGCTACGTTCCCAATGAGCCGATTCGAAGAGCAACTTCGTAATGGTTTTTATTTCTTGGCCTATGACGGTGGCGACGTTATTGGCACGAGTTCGTACGCGCCATTCAGTTTGAATCGACGGCGACACGCTGGCCTCTACGGAATGTTCGTTACGCCTCGCTGGCAGGGTCACGGGGTGGCCACTGAATTAGTTAACGCCGTGCGTCAACAAGCTCGCCTAGCGGGCTACCGAGAGCTGTATCTATCGGTGAATCCCGCCGTGGCCCGTGCCGTCGCCTTCTATGAGCGCGAGGGATTTCTTGACACTGGTGCCCGTGAACCGATGCGGCGTGATCCATCGGTGTTACTTATGACCATGAAGGCAGCAGTCGAGCGCTGATATGAGAAAAGTTACGCCCGTCGAAGAAGTTGAGAGTCGCGAACTCCACCTGCTCCGACGCAATGTCCTTCGTGGGGGAGATCTCACTGTTGTCGTTGAGGATTCCCGAGATGATCAGCCTGACTCGATACATCTCGCTATTCGTCATGAAGGGACTGTTGTGGCTGGAGGATCGTTCTACGTATCTATCTCGCCGATTGATCGCACTCAACCTGCGAGGCAGCTTCGTTATCTTGCAACGGATCCGGCCTTTCAGAGTCGGGGTTTAGGAGCAGCTCTTCTCCACGAGGCCGAAAGCCGTTTTGAGCATTGCGGCGTCAATTCGCTCTGGGCTAATGCTCGTGACACGGCACTCGGTTTTTACTTTCGCGAAGGCTGGGAAGCACTCCCCGGTTCAGAACACTTCAGCATTGAAACCCAGTTACCACACACCGTCATCGTCAAACAGTTGTGCCATCCAGCGAGATAGAAATCTCTAGAGTGGGCGCATGAAGAAGCTGCGCATACTTGTAGTCCTCGCCGCGATCGGTGCCGGGGTTTTCGTTACCCAACGGCACGCCAGTTGGTGGCCCGGGTCATCTACCACGACCTCCTCTGAGATAACCACCACGACGACTCCAGTGATTGCGCCGCTCAGCGGTACGGTCGATCCAACGGGGCTTTCGGCGACTCGTCCCGCACTCACTATCAAGGTGGAGAACACTCCCGACGCACGTCCGCAGTGGGGCATCGACAAAGCCGATGTTGTCTACGAAGAGATCGTCGAAGGTGGCATCACCAGACTGGCAGCGGTATTCCAATCCAACGTTCCTGGGCGCGTCGGTCCCGTTCGATCCGTTCGCCGCACCGACCAAGCCATTGTCTGGCCCATTGGGGGCCTGTTCGCCTACTCCGGTGGTGCGCCATACGCGGTGCAGAGTATCCAGACGGCTCCCGTGCACATTTACAGCGAAACTGCTGCACGTGAAGGAATGTTCCGCGACCACTCGCGCTACGCCCCACACAATCTCTACGCCGTTCCCGCGAAGTTGTGGCTCCACCAGGGAACCCCGACACCACCACCGGCCCTGTTCCACTATCGAGCCCTCGGAGACCAGACGGGCGGAAAGAAGTCGGGTGGATTCCTAATGGGCTTTCGCTCGGGATACGCCACTTCATTTCGCTGGAACGCCGTCACGAAGTCTTGGGATCGAACCATCTTTGGCGCTCCCGATATCACGGCTACGAAATCCCGAGTTTCCCCAAAGAATGTCGTAGTGATGTGGATTAGCTACAAGGGCGGGGTTGGCTCGATGGGTGCCGAAGGAATCATGGTTGGCAATGGTCGGTCCATGGTGATGACCAATGGCCGTTCGATCTCTGGAACGTGGACTCGCGCTTCAAAGAAGTCGCGAGTGATTTATCGCAACAGCAAAGGTGAAGAGATCAACATGACGCCGGGTCAGACGTGGGTCGAGTTAGCAGCCACGAGTGATCCCGTGACGTTGTTCCCAGCGAACTAGTTGGCTTCTACGATCTCGGCGAGGCGACTCAACGTTTGTTCCATTGAGGTTTTGTTCTTAGCGGGCCAGCCCAACGGAATAATCAAGAGGCCCCAAGGTTTCCGATAGTCAAACGATTCACGAACCAACGTGCCGTCGGCGACCTCATCGAGTTGGTAGCGCCACACGAATTGGGCGATGTGGTGCCATGCAATCACGTGGTTCTCTTCGAACTCCACAACGTGGTTGGTCGTCGGATACGAGGCCTTTATCTTCATGTCCATCGCAAACGTCGCTCCGAGAAAGAGCCGCGTGGTGGTGCCGGCCTTCGGTTCCACGACGGTGCCCGATCCGTCTATTTCATGATGTCGGTAGGGGTTGGCGAGAATGTCAAAAATCTTTGATGGCGGTGCGTGAATCACGCGTTCGGCTGAAACGATGCGAGATTTGTTCATAATCCCACCCTACGGGTCGAATATGCGGTTAGTACGCTCAAGAGATGGCACAGAGCATTGTTGAGAACACCGGCACCATCACGGTGGCCGGTCGTATCGTCCCGTGGGCTGCGTGGATTCCTACTGGTCCACCACCGGAAACGTTAATACTGATTGGTCACGGCGTCAGCGGTGATAAGCACGAAAGCTACGTGGTGGCGCTCGGGGAGTCTCTCGCTGCTCGAGGAGCCGCCTGCGTGGCTATTGATGGCCCGATTCATGGGGAACGTCCCACTAGGGACACCGCATTATTACCCTTTCTCGATTTTGCCGCCCGGTGGTCCAGCGATGACGACCTGACAGACAACATGATTGAAGATTGGCGCGCAGTCCTCGACCACTTTTTGAGTGACGGTTCTGTCAACCCCACTGCCCGGGTCGGATACTGGGGGCTTTCCATGGGGACAATACTTGGGCTCCCGTTGGTAGCGGCCGAGCCGCGAATAACGGCCTGCGTACTGGGACTCATGGGCAATACCGGGCCCACAAAGGAACGGATTGCCTCCGACGCCCGATCACTACAAATCCCCACAATGTTCCTCGTGCAGTGGAACGACCAACTGTTTCATCGCCGCGACGCCTTGGAGTTGTTCGACCTCATTGCCTCACCGGACAAGACGCTGATTGCGACTCCGGGCAATCACGGCGACGTCACCCCGGAAACCTTCCGCCGTTCCGCCGAGTTTCTTTTGAATCGCCTGGCGAAGAGTAAGTAGAATTGTGTCATGAGTACGCCACGCGTTGGATTCCTGGGCCCCGTGGGTACGTTCACGCACGAAGCCCTGCGAACCCAGACCGACCTCGTGGCGGGAACCATCGTTGAGTATCCAACAATTGGTGATGCCCTAGGGGCTGTCACGGCTGGTGAGATCGACGTGGCCGTCGTGCCTCTTGAAAATGCGATTGAGGGAACAGTTTCCGCCACCGTCGACGGACTCATCTTCGAAAACAACCTCTTGATTGAACGGGAAATCGTTCTTCCGATTCAACTGCACCTGATGACGATGCCCGGTGTCGTGCTGGGTGACGTGACGGAAGTGTGGAGCTACTCCCACGCATTGGCCCAATGCCGCACCTTCCTCCAGCAGTCGCTGCCCGGTATCCCTACCAAGATCAGCGCGTCAACCGCTGACGCCGCCCGCATTGTTGCCGAAACTGGTGGCTCCCTCGCTGCCGTGGCCCCAGCTATCGCCGCTGAGATCTACGGTCTTGAAATTCTCGCCACCGATATTGAGGACCACGAAGACAACGCCACTCGGTTCGTTGTAGTCGGCCGTGCAACCATTCCTGCCCCCACTGGCCACGATCGCACGACCATTGTCTGTTTCCAGGATGCCGACCGCCCCGGCTCTCTCTACGGCATCTTGGGACGATTTGCGGCCCGCGACATCAACTTGACCAAACTGGAGAGCCGTCCAACGAAGCGCGGTCTCGGCGACTACTGCTTTGTCGTTGAGTTCGAGGGTCATATCGCTGAAGACGTAATCGCTGACTGTTTGACCGATCTTCAGACGCACCTCACCCGAGTGAAGTTTCTGGGCTCCTACCCCGTAACAGGCGAAGAAGCCGCGAGCCGTCGCGAAGATGTCTCGATTGCTCGTGCGGCGTCGGACGAGTGGATGACGGAACTACGTCGCAACATCCGCTGATTAGCTGAAGAAGGCCCTCACGAGTGAGGTCAAGCCACCGAGTAGCAGCAAGATGTTGACCATCAAGCCGAAGTGTCGCTTATTAATCTTGGCGCCCTGACGAAAGCCCAACGCCGTTCCGGCCGCTGCGGCCAGCAGAGTCGAGGCAAACAGTTCGACGTCTACCACCTGGATGGCACGCCCTCCGAGCAGCATGATCAGGCCAATCGCGTTCGAAACGGAAAAGACCAGCGAGATCGTGGCGCGAAATTGGTCGGGGGTGAGTTGACGACCTTGAAGGTAGACCACAAGGGGTGGACCGTTGGTAGCGAGGGAGGTGTTGAGAACGCCGCTCACGGCACCGACAAGGCCACCCAAGAGATTCGTGTCGGCCCACGGTCGACGCAGCCGGCTCACCATTACGAGGGACCACAACGCCGCGGCCGTGGTGCTGATGCCAAGTACGAGCCGCAGCATTGACTCGCTGCCTGATTGAAGGAGCCAAACCCCGAGCGGCATGGCGCTAACCGCACCGATGCTGAGGCGTTTGGCCTCCGACCAGACAATGTGCTCTCGCTGAGTTCGGGTGAGGACCAGCGATATGACGCATGAAGTAAGGAAGACGGATACGACGACATCACGTGGCGTGACAATCATGGCTCCGACCGGAACGGCAAAGAGGGCGAACCCAAAGCCGGCCGCTGATTGAAAAAATCCTGCGACAAAAATAATCAGCATGAGTACCGCCAGCCACCAGATCTGATGATTGAGGAGAACATCGCGCATCGGTGAATGCTACGAGGTGGAAGAGAAAATCCCGAGCCTCTTGCGAGACCCGGGATTTTTCATCGCGGAGGGAGTGGGATTTGAACCCACGGTGAGTTGCCCCACGTCGGTTTTCAAGACCGGTGCATTCGTCCGCTCTGCCATCCCTCCGTCTGTAATTCTAGTGCGAAGGGGGAGGCTAGCTAAAGCGTCTTGCCCTGCTTCGTCTTGCGATGGCGGCCAGCCTGGTCCAACACGACCTTACGGAGTCGAATCGACTTAGGCGTAACCTCAACGGCTTCGTCGTCGGAGATGAACTCCAGCGCCTGCTCGAGGCTCATAATCGTCGGTGGCGTCATTCGCTCGGTGTTATCCGAACCAGATGCTCGCATGTTGGTGAGCTTCTTTTCCTTGGTGGGGTTCACGTTCATTTCATCCGAACGAGTGTTTTCGCCGATAATCATGCCCTCGTAGACATCAACGGCGGTGTCGACGAACAGGGTGCCACGCGGCTCGAGGTCAATCAAGGAGTGCATGGTGGTGACACCACGACGGTCGGCGACCAATACGCCACGGGTGCGGTGACGGATTTCTCCGAACCAGGGGGCGTAGCCGTCAAAGATGTGGTGCATCATGCCGGCGCCTCGGGTTTCAGTCATGAAGTCGGTACGCATACCAACGAGACCGCGTGACGGGATGCGCCACTCCATGCGAACCCATCCGGTGCCGTGGTTGACGAGGTCGAGCATGCTGCCCTTACGGGTGCTGAGCAGGGTGGTGATGTTGCCAACAAACTCGTCGGGCGTGTCAATGGTGACGCGCTCCATAGGTTCGTTGAGTTTGCCATCGATTTCGCGAGTAACAACCTGAGGCTTACCGACGGTGAGCTCAAAGCCTTCACGGCGCATCTGCTCAATAAGGACGGCCAACTGCAGTTCTCCACGACCCTGAACTTCCCAGGCGTCGGGTCGCTCGGTATTGACCACCTTGATGGAAACGTTACCGATGAGTTCCTTGTCGAGACGGTCCTTGACCATGCGGGCCGTCAGCAACTTGCCTTCGGTACCGGCGAGAGGCGACGTGTTGATACCTAATGTCATCGACAAGCTGGGCTCGTCCACGGTGATGGGGGGCAAGGCGATTGGGTTGTCGGGATCGGCCAACGTTTCACCAATGGTGATGTCTTCGAATCCGGCAATGGCCACGATGTTGCCAGGGCCCGCACTCGCGGCTGGGGTGCGCTCGAGCGCTTCAGTAATGAAGAGTTCGGTGATCTTGGCGTACTGGATGGTTCCGTCTAGGCGGCACCACGCCACGCGCGAGCCGCGCTCCAAGGTTCCATTGATGACGCGGCAGAGCGCCAAACGACCGAGGTACGGGGATGCGTCCAAGTTGCAGACCAGAGCCTGAAGGCCGTGGCCCTCTTCGTACTCAGGGGCCGGCATGTGCTCAATGATGGTGTTAAACAGTGGCATGAGGTCACCCGAGGTGTCCTCGGAGGACAAACTGGCCCAACCCTGTCGCGCACTCGCGAAGAGGATGGGGAACATGATCTGCTCTTCGTCGGCGTCGAGGTCCAAGAAGAGTTCTTCAACTTCGCTCACAACTTCGGCCACCCGGGCGTCAGGACGGTCAACCTTGTTAATCAGGAGAATTACAGGTAGGCGCTTCTCGAGCGTCTTGCGCAGAACGAAGCGAGTCTGGGGCAGGGGGCCTTCGGCGGCGTCGACGAGGAGAACTACGCCGTCGACCATTGAGAGCCCGCGCTCAACCTCTCCACCGAAGTCGGCGTGTCCGGGGGTGTCGATGATGTTGATAATCATCTCGTTAAAACGGACGGCCGTGTTCTTGGCAAGGATGGTGATGCCCTTTTCCTTTTCCAGGTCACCGGAGTCCATAACGCGCTCGCCGGCGTCCTGGTGGTCACCGAAGGAGCCGGTCTGACGGAGCATGGCGTCTACCAGGGTCGTCTTTCCGTGGTCAACGTGGGCAATGATGGCAATGTTTCGAATATTATTTTGGCGTTGCATAACCGCAACACGCTAGTGGCGATTTAAAACGACGAAAGTTATGCCGCAATTTGCGTGTAGTGGCGATGCTCCACGATGGCGGAACGAACGAGATCTCTCGCCCCCGCCCGGAGCGTTTCCATAGTCCCATCAAGGGCCAGCGCGACTCCAGCCTCGGGCCATATACCGATAATCCTCTGCGCCACCCGGCCCTGAGGCTCCGCCAGAGCGTCCACGGCCAGGTCAGCCCGAAGCCCGGAGCCGGCAGTTCGCCCCGGAAGGCCCGACCGGAACCGCACCACGATGCGACCTTCCTCAGCCTTAATGAGTGCGTCTCGGCGTCCGCGGAGCGTGGTTCGGGCGCCGGCGATGTCGTAGTAGGCGTCGACTGGAGCCATGGCAATCTCGGGACCCAGCCGTCCCATTATTTGGTGCATTTGGGTCGCCCAGGTAGTGGCCTCCGCAACGACGATGCCCACGATGGGGTTGGCGAGGTTCGCAATCCACTGGCCGAGCGATCCGGTGCGGGCGTGTCCGCGGGCCGCACGATCGAGTTGGTCGGCCAGGGCTTCGTAGACGGCGTCACTGTAGGACAGCTGGGGGGAGCGTTCGACGTAGCGAAGTGCGGCGTTCCCAAGAACGCGTCGCGTGGTAATCGGGGACCACGCAAAATCACTGGATTGAATGCCCGCCTTCTCAACCATCCAGGCGTCGAGTCGCCGGTGGTGACCAGTCGGGATTGAACGGAAGCGAGCCGCGAGGGCATCACGCTGTTCGCTGATGATTGCTACCTGCGCGACACCCTCAATGTTGCACAGTTCTTCGAGGGAAGCATTTGTGAGATCACGCTGCATGACGCCGTTCATCGCCCGGCCACCAGTGCATCCAGGGTTGACAAGATTTCACCGACACCCCGATGAAGTAATTCGTTATCGACGTTAAAGCGCCACAGTTGTCCTGTGGCCGTGGAGAGGGTGGCAACAAAACGAGGAGCGAGACCCGACTTCAACGTTTCGACCACGGCGTGGAAGCGAAGCGCCCGTTCCATGGATTCATCCAACGTGGAAGTTGTGATGTCGATGAGAGCGACGCCCGAGCCGACGCCGTTGGCACTTCCAATGACCAGGTCAATGTGATCGCGCAAAATAACTCCACCTCCACCTAAGCGGATGGCACTACGCACCGCCGTGCGAGGCAGCCACGACGATGGTGGTGTGCCCAGCCGTTGTTGTAATACAACGCCGTGTGCCACAACTTCAGTAGCGAGACGTGCATGTTCGTCATCGTCCAGTCCGGCGAATACCTCCACGAGCTCGCTAGCCCCTTCACTCGCTCGCCAAGCCGTGACGGCATCCGTGAAGAGATCATCAATTGGGAAGCCAATGGCGATTAAGCGCATGAGCTGCGTAATAAGAGCCCCGCGCATTCGACCGAAGGGGGTGTAAGAGGTTGTCGCTACGTCGCGTCGAAAAGAACTGGGGCGAATGACGTAGGGAGTGGTGGGCTGGGCTTCGCCCAAGAGTGAGTAAATGCCATCGGCGAGGGTCGCTCGGATACCGGCACTGTCGAGTGCCACTTCGGGCGAGGCGGTCCGGCGTGCATCACGCAGAGAGTCAATGAGGGTCACAATGGGAGGGGTTGCCGTCGTTGTCATGGTCCTACTCTGCTCTGGGCCTATGACACGCCTAAGGTGATGTCCATGCTCTTGTTCTGGCTGGTTTTTGGCTTATTTATTGCGGCAACGCTCGTTTGGGCCGTCTTCACGATTCGTTGGGCCGTTCGCCGTAACCGGGAAATAAAAATGTCACAGGGTGATGCTCAACTGTCGGAATGACTGACTCGGCGGTAGATCGTTTCCACCCCCTGGTGCGAGCGTGGTTCAACGAACGCTTCCCCAACGGACCAACGAGACCGCAAGCGGCGGCGTGGCCCGAGATTGCCGACGGCCACGACGTATTGGTGGCCTCACCTACCGGTAGCGGTAAGACACTCACCGCCTTCATGGTCGGCATTAACGAACTGTTCGTGAACCCACCCTCGGAAGTTCCAACGGGTCCATCCATTTTGTACCTCTCCCCGCTGCGGGCATTGGCCACCGATATCAAATTCAATCTGCAACTACCACTCGAGGAGCTCGCGGCCCTCGCTCGGGCCCAAGGTCTGGAAGTTCCGATCATTCGAGCCGCCGTCCGCACTGGTGACACGTCGCAGTCAGAACGCCAGCAACATATCCGCAAGCCTCCGCACATCTACGTGACAACACCCGAGTCGCTCTACAACCTCCTCACCTCAGCCAATGGTCGCAATCTGATGCGCCACGTGCAAACGGTGATTGTTGACGAAATTCACGCGATGGCCCCCGATAAACGGGGCAGCCATTTGAGTCTCTCCCTCGAGCGTCTTGAGCGGCTCACCGTCGAGACCTCCGGTCGTCGACCTCAACGCATCGGCCTCTCGGCGACGCAGCGACCATTGGAACGGGTCGCCCGATTCCTGGCTGGCGTGCACGACGATGGTCGAGAGGTTCGCATTCTCGACTGCACGGGTTATCGACAGACGGACTTCGCACTCACGCTGCCCAACGGCGAACTCGAAGCGGTGATGTCGACCGAACAGTTTCACGACGTACTCGGCCAACTCTGCGATTTGGTTGCAGCCCACACCACCACCTTGATATTCGTGCAGAGTCGCCGCTTAGCCGAACGGTTTGCGCACCAACTCAGCGAGGCTCTCCTCGACATCGGTCTCGTGGCCAACGCGGATCAAGTCGTCGCGGCTCATCACGGCTCTATGTCCCACGAACGGCGACACCACGTCGAACATCTCCTGCGATCGGGTCAACTCAGGGCACTCGTGGCCACGGCCTCGCTCGAACTAGGTATCGATGTCGGCCCCGTGGACCTGGTGGTCCAAGTCGGTTCACCACGGGCCATCGCGACGTTTCTGCAGCGGGCCGGTCGAGCGAATCACCAAGTGGGGGGAGTGCCGAAAGCTCGTCTTCTGCCAATGAATCGCCACGAACTCATTGAGGGCATTGCCCTCCTTGATGCCGTTAATCGAGGGGAACTCGACGTCATGCAGATGCCAGTCGCCCCTCTGGATGTACTGATTCAACAGATTGTGGCTGAAGTCTCTTCTCGGGGTGAAGACAGCCCGGACGCGCTCTTTGCCATGGTGACGGCGGCCGCACCATACGCCGACCTGCCTCGGTCAACCTTCGACGAGGCGCTGGAGTTTTCGGGCAAAGGTCTGTTAACTGGCCGGGGCGCTCGTGGGGCCCAACTCTCACTCGATCCCATTAATCAGACCGTGCGCCCTCGGCGCAGCGCTTCGATGGCGGCGATTATGAATGGTGGGACCATTCCCGATCTTGGTGATTACAACGTCATTCTCGATCCGGACAACGTCGTCATTGGACAGCTCTCAGAAGACTTCGCTATTGATTCGTCAGTTGGTGACGTTTTCTTGCTCGGGACCCACGCCTGGCGCGTGACTCGGGTCGATCAGTCAACGGTGCGAGTGGTGGACGCCGACGGTGCCCCTCCATCAGTGCCTTTCTGGTTTGGCGAGTCTCCGGCGCGGACTTGGGAGCTCTCGGCGGCTGTGAGTCGGTTGCATGACGTCATACGTGATCCACTAACCATTCGCGATGGAGCTACGGCCCGTGACGTGCTCGAGGCCATACCGGGCGTCTCGGCCGAAGCGGCCGATCAGGCTGTCGCATTTCTCTCACGCAGCCTCGACATTCTGGGCGATCTACCAACCCAGTCCAATCTCGTCGTTGAGCGCTTCTTTGATGAGACCGGTTCTATGCAGTTCGTCGTACACGCGCCATTTGGGGCCCGAGTGAATCGCGCTCTCGGGCTTGCTCTTCGCAAAAAGTTTTGTGTCACCTTTGACTTTGAACTACAGGCCGCGGCCGACGACAATGCCGTGACGATTGCGCTCGGTCCCCATCACTCCATGCCTCTCGAGTCGGTGATGACGATGGTTAAGAGCACCACCGTGAGGGAGACGTTGACTCAAGCCGTGCTGCTACTACCAATGCTCAAGACTCGTTGGCGGTGGAACGGTGTTCGCTCACTAGCGATCTCGAGAACGATCTCCGGTCGACGTCGGCCGATTCAACACATCCGCATGGACGCCGAAGATTTAATGGCGGTGGCGTGGCCCAGCTTGGCCGCCTGTCAAGAGAATGCTCCGTCCGGGCCGATCCCCATTCCCGACCAGATTCTCGTCCGCCAGACGCTGGCCGACGTGATGTTCGAGCCCCTGGATATTGAAAACTTGCTCCGGGTGCTCGAGGGACTCGAAGATGGTTCGATTCGCGTGCATTGCGTCGATGTCCCGGAGGCCTCGCCTCTGGCTCACGGAATCTTGAACGGCCAGCCCTACACATTCCTCGATGACGCCCCGCTCGAAGAGCGTCGCAGCCGAGCCGTTCCGACTCCTCGGGGTCTGGGCGTTACCGATGCGCAGGGTCTGCCGGTATCGCCAGAACGCAACGCTCTCGACCCGGAACTCATCGCTGAAGTAATTGCGACCAGTGGCCCCCGGATTCGTGATCGAAACGAACTGGCTGATTTCCTGCACACCTATTTGGCTATTCGCCCGGTCGCGGAGTGGCAACTCTTTTTTGACGAGCTCCTGATCGAGGGTCGGGTCACGGAGTCGGAGGGCATCTGGGTCTCTGCTACACGTCCCCTCATCGTGGAAGAGCTGCGAGATGACGATGAGGCGGCGGCAACATTGCTGACCGCTCATCTCGAAGCGGCCGGCCCCGTGGATATTGCGCATCTGGTCTCGGAGGAAGTGCTCGGCGCGGGACCACTCCGGGGAGCACCACTGACGGTGCCTCGGGCCAAGACGGCTATCGCTCGACTAGAGCAGATGGGCTTTGCGGTGGCCCTACCGGATGGTCGCTGGTGCACTCGTGAGACGTTCCGACGACTCAATGTTCGAGCGAAAGCCAAGCGCCGCCATAACGAACCGGCTGTCTCTATCGCCGCCTACCTCAACTTTCTGCTCCACTGGCAACACGTTGCCGAAGGCTCCCAGCTGGTGGGTCGTGACGGGCTCTTAGAGGTCATTCGTCAACTCCAGGGAGTGGAGCTCGCCGCCGGTGAGTGGGAGCCTCAGATTTTCAGGGCCCGGGTGAGTGACTATCAGCCGGCATGGCTAGACGAACTCTGTCTCGCCGGTGAAGTGACGTGGTCACGTCTGACACCCAAGGTCACCCCCGAAGACGAACAGCGTGGATCGACGGCACCGTCGATGGCGACGCCACTCACGTTCATGATGCGCGAAGAGTTCGGTTGGCTTATGACGTCAGCACGTCACAAGTTGAATGTCGAACCTCCGCGACACGGTCCGGCCGCCGAGATCTACGAAACACTTGCCCTGCATGGCGCCCTCTTTCGTGGAGATCTCGCTGCTCACGTGACTCGTTTCCCTTCGGAGATCAATGACGGTCTCTGGGATCTAGTGGCTCGAGGATGGATTTCGGCCGACTCCTTCCACGCTGTTCGAGTACTTCTCAAGAATGCCCAACGGGGACGTTCAGTATCTCGCAAGTCCACGGCCGGTCGCTTGGCGCGGGGCGTGACGAGGGCGCCGAGTGCCTCCGGCTCCGGTGAGGGTCGATGGAGTCTCATTCGGCACAACTCACAAGAGTTGGGTCGTCTAGAACTCGAAGACCTGGGTGAACGCGTTGCCGTGCAGTTGCTCTTACGTTGGGGCGTTGTCACCTATGAACTTTTCGACCAGGAGAACTTTGGGGTTTCGTGGCTCTACGTCAGCCGAGCCCTACGCCGCCTCGAAGCGCAAGGTCAGATCGTAGGGGGACGGTTTATTGCGGGCCTGAAGGGTGAGCAGTACGCGCACCCCGAGGCGATCCAGTTACTTCGTTCGGCACCGACGGCTCCCAGGGTGCAACTCTCTGCTTGCGACCCCTTAAACCTCACTGGCGGCATCGTGACTGGCTCGCGAGTGCCGGCGAGACCTAAGAATCTCATCACCGTGAGCGAAGGTTCTATTCACTCTTCTTGTGTTGTAGATCTTCCACTGACTGTCGAAGTTCCGCCAGGGACGCTTCCAGTGGGGCAAGGCGCTCATTAACCGCTTCCTCCACCCTCGCTGCGACAAACTCTCTGATTTTGGCGTCGACGGAGTCGACAACCGGAGCAGTGAGCTGACGAAAGATGTCCTTGAAGTCGTTCGACGAAGCGTCGTTGGTTTCAGCCATAAGCCAACTCTAATTTCCTGAAGGACGGCAGTACACCCCACCATCAAACTGCAGCGAGTTGTAGAGACCCGCCCACGGAGCGCTATTAAACAGTTGAATTTGCCACGGGGCGACGAGGCAGGCGTTAGAACTTCCGAAGGCAATGTAGCCAATGAGGTTGTTTCCCTTGGTGGTGCTGAGTCGCACCGGCGGGGAGATTCCGTTAACAGCACGACCGCTGGCGTGGGCTTTTTGAAGTGGTGAGATGAGCGGGACAGTTAGGTTCGTGCCGTTGTACGAATTGGCGATTTGGGTGAACTCTGGTCCGGCGCTGTCACGGAAGTAGATCTTTTGACCGGCGAAGAGACCGGTACTGTCCGCCACCGTCATACTGGTGGCCCCAATAGCGACTGCGGTCGTGAGCGACGTGCTGAACCATTTGAAGGCCACGGCCAAAAAGACGGGCATCGTCAAGCTGCTGAGCGCACCGAGCTTGTACTCATTTTGCGTGGCATACATCGCGGGCTTCAATGCCGTATCGATGGAGGTCAGGCCATTGGCCCATCCGGTGGCGTAGGCCGTCCAGAGCGTCGGTGACCAAGCAGGGCACCACTTGGCAACTGTGTTCACACCATCGAGGCACGAGTGGTAGTCGGGATAGCCCTCGGGGTCGATGATCACCCAATCGGGCTTCAGTCCGAGTCCGAGTCCGCGATACTTACCGATCGTGGTAGCGACCGCTACGCCCGCGGCAAAGGCGTGGGCGTAGTACACGTCGGGGGTGACCTTCTCGCCACTCGTCGGACCCGAGACCGTCCAATAGGACAGCCAGGCCGTGCGCTTGTGACTGTCGGATATGGCTTTGCCGACGAGAAAATCTTGAGAGTTCTTTATATCGTTGTTGCCTGATTTCACTGCGACCCACGGTGCACTTAATGTTCCGAGACCTCCCGTAATGCCAATACTGGGCCACCCATCGGCAATGGCGGCGGAGTTCTTGCTCTGGGGGATGGCGTAGAGACCTGTTCCGGTGGGCGGTGGTGTAGCCACGCCCCCGGCGTAGAGCACGAGGCCGGACTGAGTCACGACACCATCAATGCCCCCACCGACCGTCTGAGCGTCAGATCCGCCGGTAATGGAGACGTCGACGCTCTTCCACGTGTTGGCCCCGGTTTCGTTTGAAATGATGAAGAGGTCGCCCCAGTTTCGCGCCTTGGCCGCCACGTAGATCGTCGACCCGGAGTTAATGACAAAAGGGGCGTCGGCGAGTGATGGCGCACTTGAGGGAGTGGAGATATCGATGTCATTCCAGGTGTAGACACCGGCGGCACCCGTTCCTCGGAACAGTGTCGCCACGCCAGTGACCGTGAGGCCAACGAGGGCCACGCCGGTTGGGGTCATGGTCAGACTCAGATCCGTAGTGGTGAGCGGGGCAGCTGTGGCCTGCGTGATGTCTTGCGTGGTGACTGCGGTACAGGTGGCGGGCGTGAGGATGCAGTCACTTGCAAGGCGATACTGCATGATGTGGCTGAGGGAATCAGTGGCGACGAAGGTGCTGGTCCCTGGGAGCCAAGTGGGGTTGCCACTTACGCCGGCATCGTTGACCATCGTCGTGACGTCGCGGACATCGGTTGTCGTAGTGCGGATAGGCCACGTCAGGGCTACGTGCATGTAGACCAGGTGATTCGTCGTGGTACGTCCAATGAGACCTAGGCCGTCACTGACGGAAGTAGTCGATGGCGTGGTGGTGAAGGTAACCCCGGCCGGCGTGGAGAGATCTCGGACGGTGAGGAAAGCGCGCGACACGGGCTTGGCCTGGAAGTGCTCCCATCCGGGGTGAATGTCAGACCAAATCGTAATGAGTGTCAATTGACCAGCCGTTGAAAGAAACATGGTCTGGAGGTTGTCTTGTGCATCCACGAAAACCACGGGGTCACTCGCGGCTAAGGGCAGGCGCCTCCCTTGACAATGAATACAGAGTGTCGTGGTCGCGCCGCTGGGGAGAGTCTGGCTGACCATGGCGAAACCCTGGGAGGAGCGCCACGCCAGCAGTGTGCTTCCCGAAGTTGTGAGACCCACGTAGGGACTACCCACCATCGTGGTGTTCGCCATCACCGATTTGAGAGGCGTGGCATCCCACGGCAGAGGTGTCGAGTTGGTTTTGGCGTACGAAAAGATTGGCAGCCCGGTGGTGGTGACTGGGGCCGGTGCGGCATTCGAGCGAACGACAACGGGCCCCAGGGCCGTCAGGGCGCAAAGTATCGCAGCGATTGCAACGCGTACTCTCACTCGTCCTCTTCCCAGGTGCTCCAGCACCGAATCGGACCTCCACCCGTAGTCAGTCTAGGAAGTAGTGGGCGGATTCGGAGGTCACAACCAAAGGAGCGTGGCCACTAGTCGACATAGTTATCGTCTTGATCGCGTGTTGGAATTAATGGCTGACGGGGTCGCCGTTGAGAAATTTTTACTACTTCGTCAGCGGCCCCTACGGGGAGAACGTCGCCAACTTGGTTCCCAAGGTCGCCCCGAGGCTGCCCGAGCCGTAGGCAAACAGAGATTTAACTCCAGCGAGGGTGATGGTAACGGGAATCCACGTTTCACTGGGTGGGCCATTCTCAATTAAGACCACGACTTTGCCGTCGACGAGCACGGCGAGTTGTCGCGCGGAGGTACCAAACAAAACGACATCACTCTGAGGGGTGAGCGGGGCGTATGTGGCTGTGAGGTCATCAGTTACCCAAGAACCATTACTCGTTGTGAGAGGGAGCAATTCAATGAGGTGAAACTTGGTGGTCCGGACGTAGACGGCGAGCCTGCGCTCACCCGCGAGGGTTGGATTTCCGATAAAGGTTGTGTCCGTACCAAGTGTCCAGCGCGCCCAACCGGAGATGTCGACGCCATCCCACGTGCCGAAGGTGGTGTTGTAAGTAAAAAGCGAAATCTCCCTACCTACCCTCAACACGATTGAGGGCCCCTCGACAGTGCTGGTCACGGCTTGCGCTAGCGCGTAGCCCGTACCAGTCACCTTGGGCATTGCATTGAGAACCGAAATGTTGGTCCGCGTCACCTGTGAGCCGTTGACGATTGAAACGTAGAGGTAACCAGTGGTGCTGATGTTGGCGACGTAGATACGGCCGTTAGCAATCGAGATGCCGGGCGATGCAACGGCCGCCTTGTCGGCGGCGGCGGTATTGAGAACAGTCGTAACGAGGCGTGCGTTAGCGATTGCCAGGAGTCGAACCTTGGCGTCTTTGCCGACGTAGACAATGAAACAGCCACCGGCGGGATTGTCGATCACATCAGGGTCCGAGGCCACATCCGGCACGCGAGCCACACCCTTGCTCGTTACGAGGAGCGAGGAAACGGCCGAGAGCGTGGAGTACAGGGCTCCCTTGCTGGTCCGACTGACGGTGCCGCAGTTGGTCGAGCTCGCCGGTACTCCCATGATCGTGCCCATGGCCGACGGCACCGCAGTGCTCGCACTGCGCCACGTACTTATGAAGGTGGTGGTGACTGCCGCAGCGCTTACGCCCCCAGCCACGGCGGTCACGTTGACGGGGCCCGTGTTCCCAGTCACAATACGGAAGGTAGATACACCATGAAGGTCGGTGACACTGCCCGACGTAGGAATAACCCCAACGCCGGTAGGGGTCCTGAGCGATACCGAGATACCCGCGATTGTGCTCTGATCGCTGTTGCGCACCGTGACAAGAACTGTGGCACCCGTAGTCCCGACTCCTGGTGAGGAACTAACGGTGCTCGAAACCACACTGACGACACTGGTGGTGAGTGTGGCCTGGAACGACGTGTAGGAATTATTGGAGTCAGAGATCTCTAGGACGTTGGATCCCGGAGTGATGCCGTTGATGGCCCCCGTGGCAACGACAACGACAGCCGCCAGCGGAGCGATACCAGCGCCTAACACCAAGGTCGCATCAGTTCCGGTAACGGAGGCGCTCCTCGGATGCACTCCATTAATCGTGTAGTTCGTCGCGTCAGTACTTAAGCCACCCGAGACCATTCCGTGGATGGTGATGGTGTCATCACCGGCGTTAAGTGCTGTGCCACTTGAGAAATAGTTGAACGTCCAGGTCGCGGCGACCCCGGTGCCGGTTTTTGACGTACTGAAAGTGTGCGCCTGTCCGCAGAGGGCGGGCAGAAAGGTCGCTGGGTTGGGTGATCCGAGGCCGGACGCAACGTCGTATCCCGAAGTCGCGCTGTAGCTGCCCGTGCCGTAGATGTCGTTAGACCCGGTGGTCACGTCAACGATTCCCGTGCCGTTAATCGCCATTTGGTAGAGCCGAGGGTTTAGAAAGCCGAGATTAGTGATGCCACAAGCTTGCGCACCAACGGCCGCCATGGCTCCGAGGATCGGTGCGCCAATCGAGGTTCCGCCGAATCCGTGCCATCCTCCAGCGAAGTAGACCAGCATGCCGGTCCGGGGATCACCCATCACGGAGATGTCAGGAACCTGGCGTTGATTGTTGAGCGTTACGCCGGGTCCAACCTGCCAGTCGGGACGGCCGTAGACGTTAGAGAAGCCGCCGCCTCCACCACACGGTGAGCCACAGCCACCGTTCCACACGCTCTGCACGAGTGGAGAGATGGAAGTGACAGAGAGTCCGCCAATGCCGGTTACCCACGGAGAGTTAGCCGGGTCATCGACGATTGGGCTGTAGGACACCGTGGCGTCACCGGGTGCCGCGCTATATGCGCAACTTGAAGACCCCGAGTCACCGGCCGCCACAAAGACGGACTGACCTTGCGCGGCTAACTGCTGCAGGAGTGGCTGTTGGGCGGCGCTCGAAATATCGGCCTCGCAAAGACCCCATGAAACGGAGACAGAATCGGCCAGATGGTCGCTAGCAATCCGACTGAACTCGTCGACGAAGCCGTTGGCGTCGTTGGGATGCATGTAGTTATAAATCGTGGCCCCGGGAGCGAGGCTCGCAATTTGCTGGAGATCAAGTTCCACTTCGGCGCCACCATCGGCGGCGGTGCTGGCCCCTGCGCCTCCGTTCATCACGACGTCAATAATTCTGTTGGAGAGTCCGAAGCAGTTGAGATATGTAGTCATATCGTTGCGGTAGTAGTCGGCGAATTCGACTACTGCTACCGAGTGACCGGCCCCATTGAAACCATTGGCGTAGGCCGTATCTAAGCCGTACGCGTGAGTAATCTCAGCTGGAAGGTACGCGCCACGGGACGCCGCCGCATTGTTTGCGGCCGTACAGGCCGTGGGGCCGGTTAGTGACGGGCGAGAGACGCTCGCGTTGGTCACAGCCGAAGAGGCGTGCGGGCGTTCGAATCCGTTCAGTCCCGAGATACCGGCGACGTAGCGGGCAATGGGTGAGATGAGGCCAATGCGTGATGTGGCCACGGTCGCAATCTCGCCGCTGACGTCGCGGTAGCGCTGCAATTTGGTGTGGAAGGTTGCGGCGACTTGTTCCGCGCGACCAGTTACTCGAAGCACCAAGTTGTTGGGACTGATGGACGAAACGGTGAGTCCCGTACTCCGTAGTTCACTTCGAACAAGTGCGATGGCGGAGGGCGTCGCCCCAAATCGTTGGGCGAACTCGGCCGGACTGAGAAAGTGGCGGAAGAGCGGGTTGCCCGGCGTTGAAACATCCTTGACGAATTGCGCGAGCGTTCCCGAATCGTTGGGCTCCAGGACGACCCGCAAATCGAGAAGCGCACCGTTGGAATCACCTCTCAACAGCGTTGCGCCGGCGGGTGGCGCGATACCTGGCGAGATCCAGTCGATAGTGAACGAACGAACGAGTGCTTGTGCGCTAAGAGGGGTTACCAGCACCGAGATGCACACAGCAAAAGCGGCGAGGACCACTTCGAATCTGCGTCGCATGTACAACTCCCTGAACCACACATCTGTAGGGCAACACTAGAGCGCCTCGATGGGAGCTGGGGGTCGCTACTTCCCCGAAGCCGCGTAGCGACGCGTGATGTCAGCGCAGTCGGCGCAGACTTCTTCAGGGATTAAGCCCACCTTCATCAGTTGGGCAAAGATGGCACAGCCCAAGCAGTAGCCCACAAATCCCTCGAGGGCCGCGGCGGCGATGAGGGGGAGCAGAATCCAACGAGCCGCTGACCAGCCGGTAGCTAGATAGACGATTGATGCCGAGGCGGAAAAGGCCAGACCAATGCCCTGAGCGAATCGCTTGGGGGGACCAGCGACCATCTTTTCCCACGCTGACAGGCGAGGAGCGGCGAACTTTACGGCGAAGGTCCCGAGGGGGCTGATCTTGGGGCCGGCGGCAACGCGGGCTAGGAATCCGTAGGTGAGAGGGATGAGAATCCAAGGCTGGTTAAAAACCAGAGCGGCTGTAGCCATCGCAACTACGCCCAGAGCCACGGTGCGAGCGGCTGCGTCATTGACGGGGTTAGGAAAGGAGAAGAATTGCTTCATAAGAAAAATGCTA
>JBAXMO010000006.1:0-24108 GCA_037134255.1 Actinomycetes bacterium
GACCGAGGGCCCGTTACGACGACTTGCTGAGACACAATCTCTGAAGTCCTTGATTCTCTGGGGGCCAGCTGGAACCGGAAAGACGACAATGGCTCGCCTTGTCGCCGAAGCCGCCGGCCTGCACTTCGTGACCCTCTCCGCTGTTTCCAGTGGTGTGAAGGACGTTCGAGAGGTTATTGAACAGTCTCGACAACGTTTGGCGGAACATGGAGCCCGCACATGTCTCTTCATTGACGAGGTACATCGCTTCAATAAGTCGCAACAAGATTTGCTGTTGCCCGTCACGGAAAGTGGTGAAGTTGTTCTGATTGGCGCCACGACCGAGAATCCATATTTCGAAGTCAACGCAGCGTTGCTGAGTCGCACCACTCTCTGGAGACTCAAGCCGCACACGCGAGAGAGTCTCACCCTTTTGGTCATGCGTGGCCTCACTGCTCGGGGCGCGACAATCAGTGACGACGCCTTGGATGTTCTGGTGCAATCGGCCGAAGGTGACGGACGAGGGGTTCTCACAACATTGGATGTGGCCCTGGTCTTTGCGTCTAACCATGAGAACGTTGTTACGCTCGAAGATATCGGCTCTGCCCGTGATGGGCGGATCATTCATCAGTCGCAAGACTCTCACTACGACCAGGTCAGTGCGTTCATTAAGTCGATTCGTGGGAGCGATCCCGACGCCGCACTTTTTTGGCTGGTCACCCTGCTGGAAGCAGGCGAGTCAGCACGTTTCTTGGCTCGTCGTCTTGTGATCTTGGCCAGCGAGGATATTGGTATTGCGGATGGCAATGCTCTGCTTACCGCTGAGTCAGCCGCCCGAGCCGTGGAATTCGTTGGTTTGCCGGAAGCTCGCCTTACTTTGGCGCATGCCACAATTCGTTTGGCGCTTAGCCCCAAGAGCAATTCGGTGACCTCGGCGCTCGGCGCTGTTACCTCGGCGATTCGAGCCGGTGCCTCAACAGAGGTACCGGCGCATCTGCGTGATGGGCACTACCGAGGGGCATCAGACCTAGGCCACGGCGTTGGATACGCCTACCCCCATGACTTCCCGGGCAACTGGGTAGAACAGCGCTATCTGCCAGACGGTGTCGATGGGGGCTATTTTGAGCCTTCAAGCCAACCTAGCGAGCAGCGTCTGGTTGAGAACTGGCGTTCCATACAAGAAGGAATCCAGGGTCCGCCGGTAGAGTGAGAACGTGGAAGCGGCTGAATTACGACGTAGATTTCTTACCTATTTTGAGCAGAACGGTCACACTCTCGTTCCCTCGGCCAGTTTGATTCCGCACGACCCAGAGCTACTCTTCACAATTGCTGGGATGGTTCCGTTCAAGCCCTACTTCGTCGGCGATGAGACGGCTCCGTATTCGCGGGCTGCCTCCATTCAAAAGTGTTTCCGGGCCCCTGATATTGACCAGATCGGTACCACCAAGCGACACTTGACATTCTTCGAAATGATGGGCAACTTCAGTTTCGGGGACTATTTCAAACAAGAGGCCATTCAGTTTGCCTGGGGACTCATTACCGAGGGTTTTGGGTTCGACCCCGAACAACTTTGGGTCACAGTTCATGTGTCCGATAATGACGCCAGTGACATTTGGCAATCGGTGGCTGGTATCCGGCCCGAGCGTATTCAGCGACTCGACGAAGATAATTTCTGGGCGATGGGCGATGTCGGACCCTGTGGCCCATGTTCTGAGATTTACTTTGATAAAGGTCCCAAATATGGAGCCGATGGAGGTCCCGCGAATGGCGACGGTGACCGTTTCGTGGAGTTTTGGAACTTGGTCTTCATGCAGTACAACAGAGGTGGTGACGGTTCTCTGTTAGATCTGCCAACAAAAAATATTGACACTGGCGCGGGCTTCGAGCGGGTCCTCTCAATTCGTAACAACGAGGACTCGGTATTCGCTACCGACCTCTTTGTTCCGCTGATGGAGACTGCCCAATCGATCGTAGGGAAAACCTACGGCAAGGATGAGAACACAGATATCGCGATTCGCCGCATTGCAGAGCACGGGCGAGCCATGACGATGCTGGTGTCCGATGGAGTGTTGCCCTCCAACGAGGGCCGTGGCTACGTGCTGCGACGCATTATCCGACGAGCCATCTTGGCGGCACGTCGTGAAGGTTCCGATCGAGCAGTGACGGAGTCGCTGGTGGCTGCCACCATCGCAAAAATGGCCGATGCCTACCCTTCTCTAATAACGGACCAGTCACTCATTAGCTCAATCCTCCAGCGTGAGGAAGATGGTTTCGCTCGGACCCTACGAGCCGGACTGTCTCTCCTTACTGAAGAGGCGGACAACGTGTTGGCTTCCAAATCTACGGTTTTCCCTGGAGACGTGGCGTTCAAACTGCACGACACTCACGGCTTCCCTTTGGAACTGACTGCTGAAGTTGTCGAGGAGCGCGGACTTGCCATTGATCGAACGGCATTTGATGGCGCCATGGGCGAACAGCGAGCTCGAGCTCGAGCCGCAGCAAAGAGTAAGAGTGTGGGTGATGATTCCGCCTACCGCGAGATCCTCGACACCAGCGGCGTTACCACTTTTATCGGCCGCGATGCATCTCGTTACAGCGTGGAGTCGACCATTCTTGGGTCAATGACCGTCTCTGATGGCACAGTCGAGGTCTTTTTGGACACGACTCCGTTCTATGCAGAGTCTGGAGGCCAGGTGGGCGATACGGGCACGATTGTCACCGAAACTGGACGCCTAGAAGTCTCTGACACTCAGAGCGTTTTGGGGGGCCTGGTCTCCCACAAGGGAAAAGTCACCGGCGAGATCCTGCCCGGTCAATTGGCGGTGGCGACAATCGACGGACAGCGGCGCGACGCGGTGCGACGCAACCATACGGCCACCCATCTCCTTCACGCTGCGCTACGGACAGTGCTGGGCGACCATGTTCGCCAGCAAGGCTCTCTGGTCGAACCGGAGCGACTGCGTTTCGACTTTGCGCACACCAGCGGTTTGGCCGCTGAGCAAATTGATGCCCTCTTGACGATGGTCAATGGAGATGTTGTTGTGAATGAATCTGTAGACACGGTGGAAGCATCTCGACAGGAAGCCGAAGCCATGGGCGCCGTGGCGTTCTTCGGTGACAAGTACGGCGACCGGGTTCGCGTCGTCCGTGCTGGTTCGAATTCTCTAGAATTTTGTGGCGGCACCCACGTCCAACGATTGGGTGATATCGGACAGATACAGATCGTTTCGGAAGCTTCTATAGGATCCAATACGCGCCGGCTCGAAGCGGTCACGGGCCTCGGGGCCATGCGCCGATCTCGTGAGATGGAGTTGGTATTGGCGAGCATTGCATCGACGCTGAAAACAAGTCAGGACGAGGTAGTTCCGTCGATTGAGCGACTTATTGAAAAGCAGCGTGATACCGAGAAAGCCCTGTCAGGGCTCCGTCAGGCTTCGCTCGCAGCCCACGCCAGCACCCTTATGAGTTCCGTGCTATCGGGCGTACTGGTGGCCCGTGTGGATGGTGTGTCGGTCGATGAGTTGCGGACCCTGGCACAGGACCTGCGACAGCGAGGAGTCCAGGCGCTCGTGCTAGTTGGTAACGCCGGCGATGGCAAGGTCGCCATGGCCGTAGCTACCGACGGATCGACGGATGCCAAGGTGGTTGTGAAAGAACTGGGAGCCGTTGTTGGCGGTGGGGGTGGCGGTTCAACAGAGTTAGCAACTGCCGGGGGCAAGAACGTTGACGGAATTGAAGCGGCTCTCGTAAAGGCCAAAGAACTGCTCGGGGGTTAGCCGTGTCGCGCCTCATGGCCCTAGATCCGGGTACGCGGCGTATCGGTGTAGCGGTATCGAATAGCGGAAGGACCATGGCTTTTCCCCGTGAGTGCATCCTGCGTGAAGGTGAGTGGATATCCATCCTCGAACGTCTCGTTCGGGAAGAGGAGGTCCGTGAAATTCTTGTTGGCCGACCGATTGCCCTTAGCGGTCGAGAAACTACGAGCACAGCTATGGCCGCGGATTTTCTTGAGGAAATTCGTAGCGCGATGCCGGATATTGAATTTGTTGTGGTCGACGAGAGGTTGACAACGGCCAGCGCCGCAAAGCAGATGGCATCTGCCGGGAAGAGCCAGAAGGCCCAGCGTAAAGACATTGATAGTGCCGCCGCAGTGGTGCTGTTACAGGGAGTTCTCGATGCGCACCCGTAAGCGAATAATTTCAGTCGGTTTGCTACTGGCCGGGGGGCTATTTGCAGGTCGTCTCGCGTGGTCGATGTATCCGTTGAGTTCGCCTGGCGTACAAACCGTCATCAAAGTGGTGCCGGGCGAGTCCCTCTCTGAAGTTGCCAACGATTTGGCGGGCCAACATGTTTTAAGTTCGACTCTCGCATTCAAAATCGATATGGCTGTCTTCGGGGCGCCGATTATTCGCCCTGGCATCTATGTGGTGAAGCAGAATTCTTCCCACGGCGCTATTCGTCAAGCGCTCAGCGGTGGTCCAAACGCCAATGTCTTGTACATCACGCCGGGGATGACTATTCGTCAGACAGCACTGCAACTGGCAACCATAAAAAACGCTACCTACACAACCGCTTTTAGCAACGCTGTCGAGGTGCAGGCGCACCAAAATGCCTTTGGGGCTCCGAGTCTTGAGGGTCTGCTGGGCTCTGGTGCGTACATCATCGGCCCAGATGAGACACCTCAGAAGCTGCTGCGGGAGATGAAGAAGAGATTCTTGACTCAACTCCGCCGCGCCGGAATAACCCCATCCACCCACCTTCACGGATTGACTGCCTATGAACTTATAACGGCGGCCTCGATCATTGAAAAGGAGGGGTTCTACGAGAAGAATATGCCTCAGGTCGGTAGGGTAATTTTGAATCGTCTGGCTCGGGGGGGTCGCCTACAGATGGATGCCACAGTTCTGTATTCCCTCCAGAAAGACGGTGTGAAGGTGACGCCAGCAATGCTCAAGATAAACACCCCCTACAACACATACCTGCACTCAGGTCTGACTCCCACGCCTATTTGCCAAGTAGGGATTAATGCCCTGCGCTCGATTGTTGACCCACCAACAGGAAAGTGGTTGTATTTCGTTGTAATCGATCAGTCGGGAACCGAAGCCTTTGCGGTGACCTACAAGGAACACATGGCAAATATTGAACTCGCACGAAGGCGAGGTCTGTGATGTTCCGATGCGGCGTGATCGGATCCCCAGTAGGGCACTCATTGTCACCGCAACTGCATCTGGCTGCACTGAACTTCCTCGAAATGGATGGTGAGAGTGTGCGTGTCGATGACGACGGAATTGATGAGATGCGCCTAGTTTCATCAGTGCGTAGTTTCGATGCCCTATCGGTGACCTTCCCCCTCAAGGAACAAATGTTTCGGATATGTGATGAGGTCGATGAACTTTCTCGTCAAATTGGTGCTGTGAACTCTGTACGGAATCGTGACGGTCGAATTGTGGGTCGGAATGTAGATGGCGAAGGCTTCTGCCGGGCCGTTGTTAGCGAACTCGATGTTGACGTTCGCGATGCGAATGTGACAATCATTGGAGGTGGAGGGGCCGCTCGTTCCATTATTGCGTCACTGCTCGGTCGCGGTGTCGGCAGAATCGATGTGCTCCTACGAAATGATCGTGGTCAGCTCGCTTCATTTGCCCATGACGACCGAGTTCAGGCTTCAACTCACAGCTCTAACGAGGCTGATTTGGTCATAAATGCAACTCCGGTGAGTCTGACGGGAAATTCCGTTTCACTGCCCGATGTGGCGACTGGAAGGCAAGCTGCATTTATAGATCTGTCGTATGAACCGGCAGAGACTGCATGGATGGCCGAACAGCGAGAGGTATCGGTGCGGGTGGCAAATGGATTGATGATGCTCGTTTGGCAGGCCAAATTGCAGTTGGATTGGTGGTTTGATGCCGACATTCCTCTCTCGGTGCTCCGCGAATCGGTGGCTAGATGAATATTCTGTCCCGCACTACGAATGATCTCAATAACGGTTCCGTGGATCGCGGCCTTCTTTTGGGGATAGTGACGTTGGCGCTCTTTGGTGATTTAATGATCTATTCGGCTACCAAAGTGGCGCTACTTCATGCCGGGTACGATCCTGAGTACTACCTGAAGAGACAGACATTGTGGGTTTGCATAGGTCTCGCGGTGATGTGGATTGTCTCGCAGATCGATCACCGCCGATTCGAGATTCTCGCGACCCCTGCGTACATATCGAGTATTGCCGCTCTTATTGGTGTCATCTTTTTTGGTTCTTCAGCACTTGGCGCTCAGCGGTGGTTCAATTTGGGATTTTTCCAGGTACAGCCAAGCGAGTTTATGGTTCTCGCACTTATTTTGACCGCATCGGCGTACAGTGCGCGAAGACCGCAGGGGCTTGTTCAGCGCGACGTAATTCGGATTCTCTTTATGGCGGGTCTACCAATGGCAATTATTGTCCTGCAGCCGGACCTCGGTACGGCGATCATAATTTCTGTGACCATCGGCATTGTGGTTGTCATTGCGGGCGTCCCCCCTCGCTTCATGGCCCTGTTGGGAGTAGTAGGGGTAGCCGGAGCAATTTCGGCCGTGGCGGTTGGCTTTCTACAGAAGTACCAACTCTCTCGCTTAACCGCATTCCTGAATCAAAATTCGAGTGATCCAGGGTTGGCATCGGCGATTTATCACGTGGATAATGCGAAAAATGCAATTGGTGCCGGCGGAATCAAGGGAATGGGTCTATTCAATGGATTGCAGACCACGCTTGGCTACGTTCCCGAGCAACGAACGGACTTTATCTTCACGGCCGTAGGCGAGCAACTGGGGCTTATCGGTTCGCTCGCATTCCTCGCGCTCCTCGCAACCGTTGCGTACCGCATCTTCGTTATATCCAAGGATGCCAAGGAGCAGTTTGGGCGGCTTCTCTGCGTAGGTATTTTTGTCTTTTTTTCTTTCAGTTGTTTTCAAAATATTGGTATGACCATGGGAGTTATGCCGGTTACCGGTATCCCTCTACCTCTTGTGAGCTATGGCGGAACGGCCGCCTTGGTATTTTCAGCCGCCATTGGTATGGTTCTCTCAGTATCTCGACGAAGAGGGAATTAGGGTGTTGCTATGACCGATGAAATCGTAAACGTCGACACAAACTCAGATCAATCAACCGCGGGCGCTGAGGAGCATGAGACGTTTCGTGTGATGAACGTCGTCTCGGTTACCTACCTGCTCCCTGAGCCTCATCCGGAGATCAACCTCCAAGAGGCTGAGGCCCCCTATCGAAGCTTGGCGGTTACCGTGGCTCTGACTGACGCCCAAGCCATCGCGATGGCACTCGAGGGTCGTAATAATCCTCGACCTAGTACTCATGAACTGTTTGTCAGTACGTTGCAGGGCCTCAACGTCGACGTGATTGCAGTGCGAATCATCAAGCACGAGCTCGGTGTTTTCTACGCCGAGCTAGACCTGATGTCGCCGCGTGGGCAGGTTGTAATTCCATGTCGATTGACCGATGGTATTGCGATAGCACTCAGGCAGATTGTGCCAGCCCCGGTGCTCTGCGCCGAATCCGTACTACTGGGTCACTATTAATTCTCGAGTTGCATCTGGCGGATGAACCCGCCGCCCGCTTGCCGGTGATTTTCGTCTGAAATCCGCAGCAGAAGACCCAGGATTATGTAATTTGCCAAGAGCGAACTACCACCGTAAGCAACGAAGGGGAGCGTAATTCCAGTTAAGGGAAGCACGCGCAGCACGCCGGCACAGATGAAAAATGCTTGGAAACCAATGATTGTAGAAAGCCCCACTGCTACTAAGCGGGAGAAGTCATTCTGACTCCGCTGCGCTATGAAGAATCCCTGAGCGATGATTAGAAGAATTGCGCTCAGCACAATAACGAGCCCAACGAGCCCGAGCTCCTCGCCGATAGCGGTGTAGATCATGTCTGAAGTCACTTCGGATACCCAACGCCCGGATTGACCCAACCCCACCCCGGTGCCGGTGAGTCCACCTGCGGAGAGAGAGAACCATCCCTGGAGAATTTGCTCACCACCGTGAGCGTATGAATGACTGTTCCATGGGTCCAGCCAAATGGCGACACGTTGATGCACCTGGTAGAACAGCTGCGATGCGACGAAACCGCCAGCAGCCAAAAGACCGAGACCGGTGACTACGTACCCGATTCGACCGGTCGTAATCCATAGCAACGAAAGAAAAAGAGCGAAGAGAAGCGAAGCAAAACCAATGTCATTCTCCACGCCGAGGACCATGAGCGCAATACCCCAAGTCACAACAATGGGGAAGAGAATGCGGGGGTCAATAAATGCTCGCCCCCCAATCACCTTTGTGGTGTTGGAGAGCAACTCCTTATTTGAGGCAAAATATGAGGCAAAAAAGAGCGCCAGAAGAATTTTAGAAATCTCGATTGGTTGGAAGGTGTATGAACCAATGCCTATCCACAGGCGAGCGCCGTTCACTGAAAGGCCAACGCCAGGAACCAGCGGAAGGATCATCAAGATGATGGCAGTTAAAAGCGTGATGTATCGGTAGCGGTCTAGATCGCGACTTCGTTTGACAAGGTAGAGGGTCCCGATTAAGCCACCCATGGCGAGTAACGACCAAATGGCTTGATTTTGCGCCCGCGCCGGATTCCAACGGGCAATCTCCACGTATCCAATACCGTTCAGTAAAGAGGCCAAGGGGAGGAGTATCTGGTTGGCGCGTGGCGCCAGTAGTCGTAGGGCGAAGTGACCGCCCATTGATATGGCCATAATGACCGCCAGAATCAGAATAAGCGTTGTGGGAATGCGACCCTTGGCGCCCAGAGAGGCGAGTGCGTACAAGGCGCCAATGAGGATGTCAACCAACAGCAGTAGCCCCAGTTCGCCACGCCGATTGACACGGTCGACGGGAGACAGAAGTTCATTCGAAGTTCGAAGGGACGTCACGGTGCCCAGCGTACCGCCCTTCTAAACTCCAATGGAGCACTACATGAGGTGAGGCATGACGACGAGTTTTGAGAGTTTTGGCGCCGAGCGCTTCTCAAGTCGTGAATTGTCGCGCCTGGAGTTCGCCTCTCGCCTTCTCGATTTAGCCGACGACCCCTCGTTACCCCTCTTGGAGCGAAGTAAATTCATTGCTATTTATGCCGAAATGTTGGATGAATTTTTCCAGGTTCGGGTCGTATCGCTGGAGGACAAAATTGCGGCTGGGATAACGACCCCTTCGCTCGATGGCCTTCGTCCGATGGATCAGTTCCGGGCTGTTCGAGAACGCGTGCTTACGCTCACTGACCGTCTCGAAACCATTGTTATGGGCAGCATCTTTCCGGAGCTAGCGGCCGCGGGTATCGCTATCGTTCCCTACGCCTCTTTGGAAACCGAGGCTAAGAGTTCACTTCGAGAGTATTTCTTGAAGAATGTCCACCCCGTGTTGACACCTCTCGCCGTTGACCCCGTACATCCATTTCCACAGATTTCCAACCTCTCGCTCAACATTGCCGTCTCGGTAACGGATCCGATAACGCGCGAAGAACGCGCAGCTCGAATCAAGGTACCCGGCTCTCTTCCACGATTTATCCCACTTTCTAGCAATGAGCATTGGTGCATGATTGAAGAAATCATTATCGGCAACCTCGATGTTCTCTTCCCTGGCATGGAGATTGGCCACGCCGACCTCTTTCGAGTCACGAGAAATGCTGACCTCGCACTCGAGGATGACGAGGCTGATGACCTTCTGGTCGCCGTTGAAATGGAGTTACGCCGGAGGCGATTTGGCAAAGCCTTGAGAGTCGAGATTCAGAGAGCGATGAGCCCAGAGTTCCTTTCGCTGCTGGTGGAACAACTCGAACTCGAGCCTGATCGCGTATATGTGACTGACACACCTCTCGGGCTAGGTGACCTATGGCAACTCTGCGCACTTCGTCGCCCTGACCTTCAGCTCACACGCTGGTCGCCCGTCACTCCTCGTCGGTTGGTGAGTGAGGGCGAAGTACGCAATATCTTTGAGGTAATTCGTGAAGGCAGCATGTTGCTGCATCACCCCTACGAATCTTTCGCTGATTCAATTGAAGAGTTCATTGAGCAGGCTGCAAGCGACCCGGATGTGGTTGGAATAAAACAGACCCTGTACCGCACGAGCGGTGATTCCCCGATTGTGGCATCCCTTATTCGCGCGGCTGGTTCGGGCAAACAAGTTGTGGCTCTTGTTGAATTAAAGGCCCGCTTCGATGAAGCCGCCAATATCCAGTGGGCCAAGAGTCTCGAAGACGCCGGTGTTCACGTGGTGTACGGCGTGATGGGCTTGAAAACGCACTCGAAGACGGCTCTCGTACTGCGACGCGAGGATGGTGAGATTCGTCGCTATGCACACGTAGGAACTGGTAATTACAACTCGAAAACGGCGCGTATCTACGAAGACTTCAGTCTGTTGACAGACGATGAGGCCATAACCCACGACATTGGCGAGCTGTTTAACTTTCTGACAGGATTTTCGCACCATGTTCCGTATCGAAAACTGGTTGTCTCCCCAGTTGCGGCGAAGTCAACGATTATTGGTTTGATCGATGAGCAAGCAGCTCTCGGCCAAAAAGGTGTCATCACTATTAAGGTCAACGGACTGACCGATCCGACAGTGATTGATGCCCTTTACCGAGCAAATTCTGCAGGGGTCAGCATCCGTCTCATCGTTCGCACTCTGTGTTCCCTGCGACCTGGGGTTGCGGGGCTCTCAGAGAACATCTCAGTCAAGAGCGTTGTCGGTGAATTTCTCGAGCATTCACGAGTGTTTATTTTCGGCGATCCGCGAGTCATAGCGTCGGTCCTCCTCATTGGTTCAGCAGATCTCATGGAGAGAAATCTCGAACGTAGAATCGAAGTGCTGGTTCCAATTGAGGATCCACTGCTTCGTGAGCCAATCGTTAGCGCGATAGAGCGAACGCTTGCCGATGACGTGAATTCTTGGCTTCTCGGATCGGATCGGCGTTGGCGACGAGTCGTCTCGGTGGACCACCGATCAGTCCATGCTGAATTGCGACAAAGAGCCTTTGAGGTCAACCGCTAAGTGGCTGTTGCTTTACCCCGTCTCCACTCAAGCGAGAGGTAGGCCGCTCCGCCAATCGGTATGGGTAGCCAGAAGTTAACGAAGCGGTACGCCAAGACAGCGAGTGTGGCCGCCTGTTGCGGTACTCCGAATCCCACAATGGTTGGGATGAGGATGAATTCGATTAGGCCAAGACCTGCTGGTGTTATCGGGACCACGGCGAGGACATTGGCAAGACCGAACGCAACGAGTAGGTCGATTGGCGACAAGGCGTACCCAAATGCGTAGACGAATATCCACAGACTGGTTGCGTCAAGCAACCAATTGGCCGCAGCCCAACCCAACGATGTCCAGAGAATCGCGCGGTTGGAAGTAAGCATGGTTATGCGCTCAGCAACGTGGGTGAGAAGGCGACTGATTGCCTCGGGGTTGACCCTTGGCAGTCTGCCCACTGTGGCTCGGAGCCAGGCGTCAGCGTGCTTCTGTCCGCGGGTTAGGAGCGCGATGGTCCCAAAGAAGGCGAGCATCAGAAAAACGCCAGCGAGCGCTGCGAATCCGTAGGCAGGATTAAATCCTCGGAGCGGGATTGAGATTACTAGGGCGATCCAAAAAATTAAGTTAAGGACCACCGCTGAACCGCTGCCCTGTGCTGCGAGGCCGAAGGCGTTAGTAGAGGCCGGTACGCCGGCTTCGCTGAAGAGTCGGTAAGACAGCGCGCTAGCTGGAGCGGTCCCGCCCGGTAGTACGTGGCTCAGCGCCAGAGTCGAGAGGTTAATCCTGTTGGTTTCTAAGCGTTTAGGCGCGTGTGGTGTGAACACGGTCCGGGTTAACTCGGAATAGGACGCAATAGCGGCCGCCTCGACTAAGACCGCCAGGGCCAGTAGCACTGGATTGACATCACGAAGAAGGTGGAGGGACTTCTTGGCGGTGCCGAACTGTGGGATTACGAGATACTCGAAAATAAAGATGAGTACACCAACACTTAAAATTCTCCGCACTTGACGGGGAATCTTGATCCGTCGCTTAGGGGTGGTGTCTTCACTCATGCTTCCTCTAGCGTTGCACAAATGGCGCGACTAAGTAGCCACTTAAATGGATATATGCGACTATATTGGCTTAAATGAAGGCGTTAGTGGTTCTTCCCACCTACAACGAGATAGAAAATATCGAGCGGATGCTACGCACGATTCATGCAATTATTCCGAACGAAACGATTCTGGTGGTCGATGACGGAAGCCCTGACGGAACAGCTGCTACGGCCGAGCGAGTCGGGGCCGAGTTGGGCAATATCGAGGTTCTCAAGCGCTCGGGCAAGGGTGGCCTGGGGAGTGCGTATCGAGCGGGTTTCACGTGGGGCCTAGAACGAAGCTACGACGCTTTCGTAGAAATCGACTGTGACTTCTCACATGATCCGCGTGAGCTCCCTTTGATGTTGGAGCTTGCAGATAGCTATGAAGTGGTCATCGGTTCGCGCTACATTCCCGGCGGATCCATTCCGTCTTGGTCGACCAGCAGGCTTCTGCTCTCGAAGGGCGGTAATCGCTACACATCATTCATGCTTGGTCTGGGTGTCGCTGACTCGACTGCGGGATATCGCGTGTATCAAGCCAGCGCATTGGAAAAAATTAACTACAGCCACGTGAGGGCCGACGGCTATGGATTCCAGATTGAGATGACCTACCGTGCTCGGCGAGGTGGCGCAACAATTGTGGAGCACCCCATCTCCTTCACAGATCGCACCGAAGGCGAGTCGAAGATGTCTCGTGCGATTGTGACCGAGGCGCTTTGGATGGTGACTAAGTGGGGTATGGCCCGACTAGTCGGTGGCCCTCGCCTTAGTTGAGGGTTCCAAGCCCAATGGCGTGGAGTACTGAATCTATTTTGTACTTGGTCTCCTCGCGTTCTGCGACTGGGTCAGAGTCCGAGACGATTCCGGCGCCAGCCCAGACTTCGAATTGAGAACCTCGGGTCAAGATGCCACGAATGGCCACCCACCAGGCACCATGGCCAGCTGCATTCACCCAGCCCACCGCTCCGGCGTACGCCCCCCGCCGGAAGGGCTCGAGCTATTCAATCAACTCTTCAGCAATCTCGCGGGGCAGTCCGCCCACTGCGGGAGTGGGGTGGAGATTTGCCATCAAGTCGAGAATGGTAACCCCATTGTTTGCCGTACCGGAAATAAGGGTTCCAAGGTGGGCAACGGACCTCAGGGGGACGATAGTGGGCTCGCTGTCGGCAACCACTGAGTCACAGAGTTCAGTGAGGCGGGTAACAATTTCATCCACCACAATTCGGTGTTCCAACCGGTTTTTAGCAGATCCGTGCAGCCATTTGGTGTAGGCAGTCGTGTCGGTCATGCCCTCAATGCTGATAGTCCCTGCGAGCGGATGACAGCGGACGGCTGAGCCGAATTTCGAAACAAGCAGCTCAGGGCTCGCCCCTGTGAATCGCCTACCGTCGGTCGTGGGCATTGCGTAGATGGTGCAAGTTGGTTCGAGCTGGTGGAGTCGAGTCGCAATGGCCGAAGTGTTGATTTCGGCCGAGAGTTCGCCTTGACAACTGCGGGCCAGCACAACCTTTTGTAAAAGCCCGGCTCGAAGGCGCTCGACTGCTTCCGCCACAGCGGCTGCGTAGCTGTCAGGCGAAGGGGAGTAGAGGAAACTGATCTGCTTAGGGAGAGGCGAGGGACGACCCATCTCGATGCTGCTATCCCAGGTCTCACCTTCGGGAGCCAGAAATGTACCTTCGCCGTCACCGTCTGCAATCACTTGAAATCTCGGCACTACAACATCGAATTCACCGTTTCGGTCGAATGGGACGCTGGCGAAGGCCGACAATAGACCACTCTCCTCTAGGTGAAATCCGCCAAAAACTTCCATAACGTTTGGTAGGTCAGCGAGAGATCTGCAGTGATGGATTGCAATCGGTTCACCGAATCCACAGCGAAGTGAGGCATCGTCTTGGATAAGCCAGCCACTTTGAGTGGCTTGCTCGACTGCTCGGTTGACGAATCCTGCTGAGACTCGAGTGGCGCTAAATCTCATAGTGCCTTCGTTGCGGTGAACTGCTGAGAGAGACCCCCGAGAATTAGGCGATGATTGACTGTTGACATCCCACCATCGCGCATCATTTGAATGATGTCTCCAGTCCCGGGTAGATAGGCCGTTGATTTAGGCAGATAGCCGTAGGCCGCTCGATCGGCGAGCAGACCTCCGATAACAGGCACGACGCCACGGAACCAGACAGTGAAACCAATCTTCCAGAGGCCGCGCTTGGGCTCAGCGACTTCAAGAAAGACAATTCGTCCACCGGGCCGTACCACACGGCCCATCTCGCTGATTGCCTCGGCGAGATCCGTAAAGTTGCGAAGTGCGTAGCCGCATGTAAGGCCATCAAATGCACCGTCAACGAAGGGAAGGTGAGCGGCGTCAGCTTGGGTTCGAGGCGCAAAATCACCACCAGCGTCCATCATGCCGAAACTCAGGTCAGTCGCGTACGGGGTAAGCCCAATCTTGCGTGCTTCGCGGCAGAAGTCACCAGTTCCTGCCGCAACGTCAAGGACAGTGCTATCAGAAGGGAGGGCGGCGTCACGTAGCGCACGTTTCCGCCAACGACGGTCTAGCCCAAAAGTGATGATGTGGTTAACGAGTTCGTAACGAGGCGCGATGGCATCGAACATTCGACGCACAGTCTTGGTCTTCGCTTCACCTTCGGGAAGCTCGAAGCGGGCCATCGTTACTTGTAGTAGCGAAATACAACTTGCGCTACGCACGATGGCTTAGGCGCGTCTTTTACTTCGATGGTCACGTCAAGAGCGACCTGGATGCCCCCGCTGACCTCCTCAACCTCGGCTACCGAGGCACCAAGGCGGATTTCTGATCCGACTGGTACTGGGGAGGGGAAGCGTACTTTGTTGGTTCCGTAGTTCACGCCCATGGTGACGCCATCAACGCGCACAACTTGACCCATAAGTACAGGAATCAGAGCAAGGGTGAGGTAGCCGTGGGCTATGGGGCCACCGAATGGACTCGACTTTGCGCGCTCGGGATCAACGTGGATCCATTGGTGATCACCAGTGGCCTCTGCGAACAAGTTCACCTGCTCCTGAGTCACCGTGACATAGTCGGAATAGCCCAAGTGGGTTCCAACGAGTGCCTTGTAAGCGTCCATACTCTCAACATGCGTAGCCATAACTACCTCCTCACTGCACTCTACCGGTGTTGGAAAGAGTTGCTCGGGTAGCCTAAGCGCATGGTCGAAACTCACGAAGAACAGCACCGTCAACTGGCCGATGGTTGGGCCCGGGCATCAATTTTCGGCATGGCGGACGGCCTTGTCACTAATGTTTCGCTGATGCTCGGTATTGCCGGCTCGCATGCTGCCAATCACGACGCGATTCGCCTCGCAGGCATCGCCGGCTTGGTTGCGGGTGGCTTCTCAATGGCTAGTGGTGAGTACTTGTCGGTCCGCGCCCAAAAAGAACTCTTCGAACGCGAGATCGAGATCGAACGTCGAAGCCTGGCGGAGTCACCTGTCGAAGAGCGGTTGGAACTTGTCCACCTCTTTGAGTCTCGAGGCGTAGATCCTCATCTAGCCGGAAAATTGGCTGATGAACTTATGAAGGATCCGGAGTTGGCTCTTTTAACTCACACTCGAGAAGAGCTCGGCATTGATCCATCCTCGGTTGGATCTCCTGGGCGCGCCGCCACCGGATCGCTCGTAGCCTTTTCCTTCGGAGCGCTCATTCCGCTCGTCCCGTGGTTGGTGACCTCGAGTGGCAAGCCGATTGACATTTCCGTAGGACTCGGAGCAGTCTCAGCGATGCTGTTAGGTGGAGGCATCGGACGCCTAACGGGACGTGGCGTGTTGCGTTCTGCGGCGCGTTTCTTATTGATTTCGGGGTTCGCGGCAGGTGTCACCTACCTTGTGGGGAACTTTGTGGGCTAGCGAGTAATTCGCAGTACCCGATCCATGCGGACGGTCCTAAAGCCGTTATTTGTGTACATAGCGATTGCAGATACGTTGGAGTCGTCCACATACAACGACGCACGGTGCACGCCACGCGAGTGGATTGACTGGAGTCCCACTCGAAGGGCGACCGCACCGAGACCTTGCCCTTGGTGGCTGGGGTGAACGGAAATGATGTAGATCTCTCCGGTGCGCACGGTATTGAATTCGTGAATCTTGGTCCAACACGAGGCCACGAGAACGCCGCCAGACAGCAAGAGGAGAAATCCGGAGGGATCGAACCATGGCTCTTTGATTCTGATCCGCAGAGTTTCCAGGTCCCAGGTCCCCTGTTCGGGATGACTGGCGAATGCCGCATTGTTCTGGGCAAGCCATCTTTCGGCATCGCGTTCGGGGTCAAAGCTGCGAACCTCGATATTTGACAAATCGACGTGTTGATGAACGTCATCGCACTCCATGTACCGAAGCGCACGCACCTGATTTTGTGACTGATGATCATCGTGAGTGTCTCGCAGCCACCAATCAAAAGAGGGGTGTTTTAAGGCAACGAGTTCACATAGGTCGCTGTCGAAGCCTCCTCCGGCCATCTCTACGCTCGGGTGGCCAATGAGGTCGATATTCGCGAACGCTATGGGAGTCTGCCCGTCGAATCGGACCCAGAAATGACCGGCGAGGTTGTGCTGTACCAGGCGGCGCCTGTTTTCATCAATCGCTTCGCGGCCCAGTGAAGTGTCAAGAAGGTTTAAGAGTCCCAGAATCGAGAGTCGCTCATCTGGGTTGAGGCTCTCGCTGTAGCGCCAGTTATTACTCACGACAGCAATCTAAGGGCTACGCGAGTCGACTGCCGAGTCGCTCCAGGCGGCGCACCAAAGTGCCCACCGTGCGCTCAACGGCGACCAGTTCCACATAGACATCCCCGGTCAGATCTTTGCCACCTTCTACGAGGGCCGAGATTCTTTGGCTCATATCCGTCATTGACGAGGTGAGGGTATCGATTTCATGATGCAGGGTCACCGCACTAGTCTGCTTTGCTTTACCGGCAATCTGGTGCATAGGGCACTAGTAGCGTTAGGGCGTGACAACCCAGACAGCCGCCCTCAGCAAGATTTCGGTGCTATTTGACCGCGTACTGGTGGCTGTGGACGATGATGGAGAACGGCGCAGCCGGGCTGGCATATTGATTCCCGCCACCGCGCAAGTTGCCAAACGGTTGGTGTGGGCCAAGGTGAAGGCAGTGGGCCCGCACGTGCGAACTGTGCGTGTGGGCGACCGCGTGCTCTTTGGCTCCGAGGAACGGTACGAAGTAGATATTGAGGGCGAGGATTTCATCTTGCTTCGCGAACGTGATCTGCACGTGGTCATGAAAGACGACCATGCTCAAGAGACAGGAATGTATCTCTAATGATTCCCGATGTGCGGCAACTTCTTGAACCTCTAGTGTCGCAGTTTCAAACTGATCGGCTCACGTACGACATTGTTCCCATCGCCATAGAAATACATTCCGACAGCCTCACTCCCGTGAGTGCTTTCGAGCGATTTATAGATATTCCCGAAAAGTTTCTCCTGGAGTCCGTAGAAGAGGGTCAGCGATTTGGTCGATTCTCCTTTGTGGGACTTCAGGCGATTGGTGTCGCGTACCAAGACGAATCTAAGACCGCTTCACGCGATCTTCTTTCGGAGGACCCGACGGATGATCCCTTCCAGCGCTCGAGTGATTACTTGAAGTCACACAGCGTCGCTGAAACCATCGGCGTCAATACATCACACATTCCCTTCGTTTCTGGCGTAGTCGGCGTGTTCGGATGGGATTCAGTTCGGGCCGTAGAAAGATTGCCCGACCGTAAGAGCTCGGGACCGACGCATCCCGATGCACTGCTGATGGCTGTCGGTGAGATGCTCGTTTTTGATCACTGGCGCCAAACCATCACCATCATCATCAATGCCGACTCTCGCAAGTCAGATAGTTTCGATTTCCACATCTCTCGGTTTGAGGCGATTCTCCGTACTCTTTCGGAACCGACCGAGCAGTACCTACGGATTCACCGTGATCGTTCCTCCTTGCCGATCGCTGCCTACACCCGCACAGTGTCCTCGGATGCCTTTCAAAACATGGTGCGGGAGGCCAGGGAGCTGATTGCGGCCGGTGAAGTGTTCCAGATTGTCCTATCCCAGCGTTTCGACATGGGGATGATTGAAGATCCCTTTGAGGTCTATCGCGTGTTACGACAGGTCAATCCCTCTAGCTATCTCTACTTTGTACAGTCCCTTGGCATGGTTGGTGAACCCTTGACGATTGTTGGCTCGTCGCCGGAGGCTTTGGTTCATGTCCGTAATGGCCGTGTGACAACTCGCCCAATTGCGGGTTCTCGGCCCCGCGGAGCGAATGAAGTTGAAAATGCCCAGAGGGCTGCCTCGCTCCAAGAAGATCCTAAGGAAATTGCCGAGCATGTGATGCTGGTTGACCTAGGGCGCAACGACATTGGCCGGGTTTCGAAATATGGAACCGTTCGTGTTGATGAGTTAATGACAGTCGAGACCTATAGCCACATAATGCATCTCACCTCAGAAGTGTCCGGGGAATTGCGGGACGACATCGACCCAGTTGATGTGCTGCGTGCGACGTTCCCCGCTGGCACTCTTTCGGGTGCCCCCAAGGTTCGCGCTATGGAACTCATCACGGAAATGGAACCACAACAACGAGGGCTCTACGGCGGAGCGGTGGGGTACTTTGACTCCAGGGGTAATTTCGACGCTGCAATTTTGATTCGTACTCTCGTGATTGGAGCCGACGGAAAAGGTTCCGTGCAGACCGGAGCTGGAATCGTCTGGGACTCCGATCCTCAGGCGGAGGATGAAGAATGTCTTGCGAAAGCGGAGGCAATTTTGCGTGCCGTTGGTGGTGCGCAAGCGTGAATCGGATCGAATCTCTTGAGTGGCGACGTATTCGCGTCCGCGGCGCAGATCGGCTGAGCTACCTCCAGGGTCAACTAACGCAGGATATCTCTATAGGTCTTTCGCATCGTTCGTTGGTGTTGCAACCAAGCGGTGAGGTCCTGTCTGATCTTGAGGTTTTCGTCGGTGACGATTTCATCGATTTAGTGGCCCCAGAGTCGCTCGCCGATGAAGTGTCGACCAGGCTGCAAAGGTTCGTACTTCGAGTCGATGTGCAGTTCGAGGCTGTTGGAGCCGTTGACATAGAAGGCAGGCTCTCGGCACTGGTCGAGCGTGCTTGGCCATCGGCGTTTGAATGGGCTCACGCCTTGCCACCGCACAGTTTCGGACAACACGTCGTTGACCAGACGGTCTCATTCACGAAAGGCTGCTTTACGGGCCAGGAGATGGTGGGACGTGCTGATGCGCGGGGAGCGACCATGCCTTGGCGTTTCATCGCCGGCCGTGGAGGAGACAGCGATTCGATCTCTACCCTGCTGAAGAATTCTGGTCCCGTGGGCCCCCAAGGCGTGTCATCGCAGTACACACATGAGGATGTGGAGTATTGGCAAGGTGTGGCTCATCGAAGTTTCGACACTTCCGCGCTGGCGCGACTCGGAGCGGAACTTACATATTTCGCTTGATTGACCGGTACGCTGAGGCCATGGCGCCAACGTATCTAGACAAGATTGTGGCAGCGCATCGCATCCGGGCGTCTAATGATGTCCGTGACTGGAAGTCACGCTCGGTTGTGGCCCATGAACTCTCGATGGCTGCATCCATTCGGTCGCACCGCGCGAGCGGCAATGCAGTAATTGCCGAGATCAAGCGAAAGAGTCCCTCCAAAGGTTGGCTTAACGAACATCTAGATCCCCGTCGACTAGCTACGTCGTACGTGGCTGGCGGTGCCAGTGCTATCTCGGTACTTACTGATGTACCTCATTTTTCAGGTTCGGAGGCTGACTTGCGTGCGGTTCGTGCCGCAGTCGATGTGCCGATTCTTCGCAAAGATTTCACCGTCTCTATAAATGATGTGTTGGACACGGTCGAAATGGGTGCGAATGCCGTGCTCTTGATTGTGGCGGCACTAACGCTTGACGAGTTGCGTGAGTTTTACCAGGTGGCAATCAGCTGTGGAATCGATGCGCTAGTGGAGGTCCACGATGTGGCGGAGGCTGAGTTGGCGCTTGCGATTGGCGCCACGCTCATTGGTGTCAATCAACGTGACCTACATAGCTTTGAAGTCGACGTGGAGAGAGCGGAGACAGTAGCGGCGTTTCTCCCTGATTCGGTGATAGCCATCGCTGAATCAGGTTTCAGTTCGACTGATGGGGTTCTACGGGCAGCTGCAGCAGGATTTGATGCAGTATTGGTGGGAGAGAATTTCGTGACTTCCACTGAGCCTGAGTTGGAAGTTGGCAGTTTCGTGGGTTTTCCCATTGGAAGGCGGAAGTAATGCTCGCCTCGGAAGAGTTCATTATCAAAATATGCGGTATCACCACAGAGGCCGACGCGCTGATGTGTGTGAGTCAAGGTGCGAACGCAATCGGATTCGTCTTTGCGCCATCGATTCGCCAAATGGTCCCGGGGGAGGCACGCGACATTGTCAAGCGCCTACCGGAAGATGTGACGACCGTTGGTGTGTTTCGCAATGAAGACAAGATCAGGGTCATCGAGATAGCCGAAGAGGTCGGATTGACCGCAGTTCAACTGCACGGGCTCGAATCGGCTGAAGAGATTGCCTTTCTCAGGGACTTTATTCCGACTGTAATCAAGGCGTTGCCCGCCGAGTCTCCTGATCTCGTACTGTTTGACCGCTCGCACGCAGATTTTCTCCTTTTGGATGGAGAGAACCCCGGAAGTGGCGAAAGTCACGATTGGGGGCCACTTGGGCGCTCTCATTTGCGAACTCCCATTGTGGCCGCCGGGGGGCTGACTCCCTTCAATGTTGGTCAAGTAGCGCGCACATTGCCTGTTCGAGGGGTTGATGTATCGACCGGTGTGGAGGCTGGCGCCGGTCGCAAAGATCCCGAATTGGTGGCAGATTTCATTCGCGCCGCACGACAGGGCTATGCCAAACGTTTAGCCTCAGTGGGTAACTATCCAATGTCCGAGGAGGACTAGTGACGACGTATATGGGCAGCCCTGACGCTTCTGGGCGTTTTGGAGAGTTCGGTGGACGGTTCGTTCCCGAGGCTCTCATTCCGGCCTGTTTGGAACTAGAGGCGGCATTTAGGGACGCCTGGGCGGACCCCTCGTTTCACGCCGAGTACGAGCACACTCTGAGGGAATTCGGTGGGCGCCCCACGCCAGTGACGTTCTGCCCGCGACTCTCAGATGCTCTCGGTATACAGATTTATCTCAAGCGCGAAGATCTAGCCCACACCGGATCGCACAAAATCAATAATGTCGTTGGCCAGGCGTTGCTAACCAAGCGCATGGGTAAGCCTCGAATGATTGCGGAGACCGGTGCGGGTCAGCATGGCGTGGCTTCGGCGACTGCTGCAGCGCGCCTTGGTCTCGAGTGCACGGTCTACATGGGTGAAATTGACACTCAGCGCCAGTCGCTCAATGTGTTTCGAATGGAACTGTTGGGTGCCAAGGTGGTCCCGGTTACAAGTGGCTCCAAAACGTTGAAAGACGCAGTCAACGAAGCGATGCGCGAGTGGGTGACGTGCGTGGAAGACACCCACTACTGCCTCGGATCGGTCATGGGCCCTCACCCATTCCCGTGGATGGTACGAGAGTTCCAGAGCATTCTTGGTATCGAGGCAGCGGGTCAGTTTCAAGATCTTCAGATTGGTGAGCCGGACTACGTTGTGGCGTGCGTAGGCGGGGGATCGAACGCGGCTGGAATGTTCGCCGGGTTTGCTAACGCGACGAGCCAACTCATAGGAGTTGAGGCTGCCGGTGGTTCCGCAGTGGGCTTCGGTACACCGGGAGTACTTCACGGAATGCGATCACTGCTGATTCAGAGTGAAGTGGGTCAGATTGAAGAGGCTCATTCAATTTCGGCCGGTTTGGACTACCCCGGAATCGGACCAGAGCATGCTCACCTCGCCGCTACTGGTCGTGCCAAGTATTACTCAGCGGATGACGAGGAAGTGCTTGATGCCCTCCAGATGCTCTCTCGTTTTGAAGGGATAATCCCCGCTTTGGAGACTGCGCACGCCCTCGCATGGGTCGTTCGAGAAGCCGGTGCACTCATTCCACGTGGCTCTAAGGTGCTGATTAATCTCTCCGGTCGTGGCGATAAGGATGTCGCTCAAGTTCGTGACATCCTGCGGGGTGCCGAGTGACGACTCTGGATGTGAGGCTCCGGGCAGTTCGAGATGGAGGTCGAAAGGCTCTGGTTCCTTACTTCGTAGGTGGCCTCGATGACGAGTGGCTTGACTGCGTAAAGGCAGCAGCATTCGCTGGTGCCGATGCGATCGAAATCGGCGTTCCATTTTCTGACCCCATCATGGATGGCAAGGTTATTCAGGAAGCGTCACTGCGGGCATTAGACCGAGGCACCACATTGACAACCGTGCTCGAGAGTCTGCGTACCCTTGATATCGATGTGCCGCTTATGGTCATGACTTATTTCAATATCTTTCATCATCATGGACTCGAGCGCTCGGCTAATGACCTTCACGAGGCCGGCGTCTTGGGGACGATAGTTCCCGATCTCTCTCTTGAGGAAATCGGACCTTGGCGGGCAGCGAGTAATGAGCGTGACGTCGCGTCGATACTGATGACGGCGCTCTCGACGCCTCCACAGCGGGCGATTCAACTCGCTTCGGAAACGCAGGGTTTCGCTTACGCCGCGGCCAGAATGGCGGTTACGGGCGTGGCCAGCGACGAAGGTCGTGGAGACTTGGTGGTGGAGAAGCTTCGCCAGGCCTCGACCGTTCCGGTGTACGTAGGTATTGGAATCACGACGCCCGAGCAGGCCGCAGCAGCATGCACTTTCGCCGACGGAGCCATCGTTGGCTCGGCATTGGTACAACGCCTCATGGACGGCGAAGGACCCAAGGGCGTTGAGCTATTCCTTGGGGAGATGCGAGACGCGATTAACGCGGTTGGCTAATAGCTAGGCAGCCGTTGTGGCCACCAAACCCAAATGAGTTCGAAATGATGTTGCGAATGTTGTGCGGTCGCGCAGCACCAAGCACCACGTCGATATCGATTTCCGGATCTATGGTTACCGTTCCGACGGTGGCCGGAATTAACTGATTCTGCAGAGTCATTACTGCAACCACAGCTTCGAGGGCTCCGGCCGCTGCGAGAGAGTGTCCCAAGTAACCCTTAATCGACGTCACCGGAGGTTGCCGGTCACTGAAAACAGTGGCCACCGCATGGCCTTCGGCACGGTCATTAAGGGGCGTTGACGTGCCATGGGCATTGATGTGATCGATTTCGCTTGGATCTAACTGAGCATCGCGAAGGGTTAATCGAATGCACTCGACGGCACCGGCACCCTCAGGGTCGGGCGCTGTGAGATGGTGTGCGTCAGCCGTTGATGCCGCACCACGGATCTCAGCCAAAATATTTGCGCCACGCGCGATCGCGTGATCGAATGATTCGAGAATAAGCACTCCGGCTCCCTCGCCCATAACAAAACCATCCCGAAACACGTCAAAAGGTCGTGAGATTCCGCTGGAAGAGAGTGCTGTCATATTAGAAAATCCAGCAATACTTACTGGTGTAATGACAGCCTCGGCACCCCCTGCTACCGCGACGTCCACTCGCCCGGATGCTACGAGACGAGCGGCGTACCCTATGGCGTGAGTGCCCGCGGCGCAGGCCGTTGTGATGGTTTCACTGGGCCCGCGTGTTCCGTAACGCAACGACACAGCAGCAGCAGCAGCGTTCGGCATCATCATTGGAATTAGGAACGGCGAGACTCTGTTTGCCCCACGTTCGTTAAGAACGTCGAGTTGCTCTATCAGTGTTTGGAGTCCACCGATGCCGGTCGCAATGATGCTCGCAGCATTGGCGACTGTTGGCTCGAGGCCCGATTGACTCCAGGCCTCATCGGCTGCAGCCAGCGCAAAGAGCGTGAACGGATCGAGCCGCCGAAGTTCCTTGGGTCCGCCTAGATGCGAGGCATCAAATGGTGGCACATGGCGATCAACTGGAGCTGTTCCGCCAAGCAGCGCTTTCCAGAGCGCCTGTGTACCCTGTCCGGCACAAGACGGGGCGCCGATACCGGTCACAACAACGCGGCGACCCTCAATG
>JBAXMO010000007.1:0-24092 GCA_037134255.1 Actinomycetes bacterium
CAAGAAGGCTGTCAAGAAGGCTGCTCCTAAGAAGGCTGCCAAGAAGGCTGTCAAGAAGGCTGCTCCTAAGAAGGCTGTCAAGAAGGCTGTCAAGAAGGCTGTCAAGAAGGCTGCTCCTAAGCGGAAGTAGTTGTTCTGTCCCGTTTGGGACGATGAATGCGGGGGCCTTTGGGTCCCCGCATTTTTCATTCTCTAGCTAGTTGGGAGATCTTCGGGGGAGTCAATATCAAAGCGCCAAGGAGAATCGTTGATTACACGAGGTTCGATGCCGAGCCGTCGACTCTCGGCAACATGACATTGGGCCGAATCTGGACCGTATTGAAACACGAAATCTAATCCGGTCGGCAGCGCCAGCACATTGCTCCCGAGGCCCAAGTGATCGGTAAATAACGTGACCCCCTCGCCAAAATCGAATTGACCCAAATATTGTGGGTTGGCCAGATCGGCGTGAATAATCACGGCGTGGGCGAACACGTCGCTAGCAGCGCGGTAGGCCTCTCGAACTCCTTCATTCAATCCCGGTCGAGTCGGGCGAAACGTAGTCAGACCATGTCGAATGGCGAATTGTTCAATATCGACATCGTCAGTCACAATCCAAGTAGTCAGTGGTTCGGATGCAGCGAGTACGCCGATCGCCAATTTCTCAACGAGCTCAGCGGTGGCTTCATCGCTGAGATGCGCACGTAGGCGCTGTTTAGCGGTTGCAAAAGACTTGAGCGGTATCAGGGCGATTCGGTCGCGCGTTGAAAATGTCACGACGGAACGTCTGAGCATGTGTAAAAAGGCCCAGCTCCGAGGTGCGATGACATGGCGCCACTCTATTAGTGGTACTTCGTAGGCTGGAGAAATGGTCCATAGGCATCCGACGTTGGACTTTGAGTCCCCCTCTCTCCGCGAGGGACAGCTCGTGGTGGGTATCGACGAGGTTGGTCGAGGGGCGTATGCCGGGCCGGTAACGGTTGGCGCCGTTGGAATCCAGAGCACCAAGGACATCCCAATCGGCCTAAAGGACTCAAAGCTCTTAACGGCACGCGCTCGCGAAGCGTTGGTTGAGCCCATCCGTGCCTGGGCTGATGTCTGGGGTATTGGGTCGGCTACTGCCGAAGAAATTGACATGTGGGGTATCCGTATCGCACTCGCGGTTGCGGCGGATCGTGCATTGGCAACCCTGATGCTGCCTGTGCAGCACCTACTGATTGATGGGCCGGTCAATCTCCTTCGATGTCCCATGGGTGTCGCTCTGGGAGTTGCACAACCACCCGTCATTCGTTTCGCATCGACTCCTGCGCAAATGATTGTCAAGGGTGATCAGAAGTCGGCAACGATTGGTGCCGCCGCGGTCCTAGCCAAGGTCTCTCGCGATGCCTACATGACTGCACTCAGTGACGATTATCCACAGTACGAGTGGGCTGGCAATAAGGGTTACGGTGCTCCGGGCCACATTGCGGCTATCGCAACGTCTGGGCTTACTTCCTACCACCGAAAGTCGTGGAATATCTCTTAAGCGGAAGTGTGGGGCAGTTAGTTTGCGAGCGCTGCCATCAGAATCTGGTCGATAGTCCGGTGCTGAAAAACAAACCCGTGGGCCTCGAGGGCAGCGGGGATAACTCGCTGGCTCGCCATCAGCGCCTCTGAGACCAATTCGCGCCCGAGGGCAATGTCTAGAGCCAATCTGGGCACCGCGGCGATGGCGGGGCGGTGGACTGCCGCTCCAAGAGCCGTCGTAAACGCTCGATTGGTTATTGGTTCTGGGGCCACCAAATTCACCGGCCCAGCAATTTTTTTGTCGAGCAGAAACAGCATCGCCTCAATTTCATCGTGGAGTGAAATCGGACTCAGAAACTGTCGACCCGACCCCAAGCGTCCCCCAACACCCGCCTTAAAGAGTGGCAGTTGCTTCTTGAGGGCACCACCTTGAGCGCCCATGACGATGCCAGTGCGAAGCAAGGACAAAGTAATGCCCGCCTCCTGGATCGGTAGTGCCGCGTTCTCCCACGCTTCGCAGACATCGGCGAGGAATCCCTCACCACGAGAACTCGTCTCAGTGAGAACTTCGTCCCCCTTAGATCCGTAGTACCCGATGGCTGATCCGCTGAGCACAACGGTGGGCGGAGTCTCCAGCCCGACGATAGTTTTAGCGAGCAGGGCTGTTCCGCGCGTTCGTGATTCAAGAATTTCTTCCTTGCGGCCTGCCGTCCATCGCTTATCGGCAATCCCGGCACCGGCGAGGTGAACGAATGCGTCAATGCTCCCGACGCGGGCGAGATCGTCTCGGTTGACCTCCCCAACCGAGGGTTGCCAACGTACAACGTTGCGCTCAGCCGTCTGAGCCCGAGAGAAGAGGATGGGCGTGTCGCCTCGGTCATGTAACGCAGCGACGAGCGCGCGTCCAAGAAAGCCAGTAGCACCAGTGATTGCAATTTTCATAGTTGTTCCAGTCGGTAGTCGATGAGGCGAACCATGGCCTCGGGGTTGCTGAGGTGAGCTCCGTGGCCGGCGTGAGTCACCTTGGAAGTCGTGATCGTTGGGACGTCGTGACGGAGTCTTGTGGCGACCGACTCGTAGTACTCGAGTCGGTCTGCGGCATCACCGTGCCCGTAGGTCCACGGCGTCGTCACCGCAGCCCAGGTAACGGCTGCGGTGGTATTTCTAATTGTGGAAAGGTCGTCGTGGAGGGCGGGGCCATCGCTGCGACGGGATTTTTGCTCCGCTTCACTCATTCGCTCCCAGGCTGAGTTCGAGACCATTCGCCGAAAGAATGACTCCGCTTCGGCCCCCGGGTCGGGATTTAAGTCACCAAAGGCTCCATTTCGGGTTACGAGCCAGGGGAGCGGTGGTTCGTAGGTCACCAGGGCGTCAAAATTGGCACCCACTTCAGTGCTGCGCAACGCCACAACACCACCGTAAGAGTGGCCGAACACCACGGTTGGCTGGTCGCTCTTGACTGCATCCGCTAAGGCCCGTAAGTCGTCGGCGTGGCCGTCGAGGCTCAAGGGCTGGCGGCCTCGAGACTGCTGGTATCCCCGCCGGTCGTAGACGATGACTCGATACCGGTCCATCCGCCGAGCCATCCGGGCAAAGGACCCACCGCGGTCGAGACCGCCGTGGACGCAGATAACGGTTGCCTGTGGGGCACCCGTAGTCCGCTCCCAGACGGCAAGATGGGGAATCTCCGGTAGCGGAAGGGCAGTCAGGCCATGGGGGGCGGATTCGGCGAGTCGTATGAGTAGAAACCTACCGGTAGAAAGAAAAATTAATGCCTTGTGAGAACGGCCCGCAGTGCCTCTAACCTAAAAGACGTGCCAACCTCATCTGATTCGGTTTCTAGCATCACCAAGGCGGGGTCGTTCGGTCCGAATGCCTGGCTTATTGACGACCTCTACGAGCAGTTTCTGCGTGACCCGTCTTCGGTGTCAGCGACCTGGCAGGAGTTCTTCGCCGACTACCAACGGGCTCCCATCCCGGTAGTAACCACCGTCGCGGGTCCGCTAGATGGAGCTCCGACGAAACCTGCGATCGAAGCAATCGTGAATAAAGACGCCACGCCACTGCGGGGATCGGCCGCACGCATTGTTACCAACATGAACGCCAGTCTTTCGGTGCCTACCGCAACCAGTGTGCGATCGGTCTCGGCTCGCCTCTTGGAAGTGAATCGCGTGGCGATGAACGAGGCGCTGAGCCGGACTACCGGTACCAAGGTCTCTTTCACTCACTTCATTGCTTACGCGATGATTCGTGGACTCCAAGTCGTACCGACTATGAACGCGACATTTGTGGATGCCGTGGATGAAAAGGGAACGCCGGGCGTGCTTCGCCACCAACACGTGGGCTTTGGTTTGGCCGTAGACGTGGAAAAAAGTGACGGAACTCGCAATTTGATGGTTCCCGTTATCAAGGATGCCGACACTTACGACTTCCGAGAGTTTGTCTTTGCGTACGAAGAACTCGTCCGGAAGATTCATGGCGGCAAAGCCGGAGCCGACGATCTGGCCGGAGCCACTGTCTCATTGACTAATCCCGGAACTATCGGAACGGTCCAGTCAGTGCCTCGGCTAATGCCTGGTCAGGGCGCAATCTTTGGCGTTGGCGCGCTGGGCTGGCCTGCAGGATTTGAGTCGGCCGACCCTCGAGCCCTGGCCGCAATGGGCGTTGGCAAGGTGATGACGCTGACATCGACCTACGACCACCGCATCATCCAGGGTGCCGAATCAGGTCTGTTTTTGAAGTACGTAGCTGAATGTCTCACTGGAGGCCACGACTTCTATGAAAATGCCTTCACAGCAATGGGCGTCCCGTACGAGCCGGCGCAGTGGGCCAAGGACACTAACGATTCAACGAATGCCGATGAGCAGATTCTCAAGCAGATTCGCGTTCAGGAACTTATCAACATGTATCGGGTTCGTGGCCATCTGCAAGCTGATCTTGATCCACTACGCGCAGAGCCACCGACACAACACGCCGAACTGGAGCTCGCTCACTACGGACTGACGATTTGGGACCTCTCACGCACCTTTGTTGTTGACGGTCTGGCCGGCAAGACGCACGCCACTTTGGATCAAGCACTTGCAATTGTGCGCGATGCCTACTGTCGCACGATGGGTGTGGAATTCATGCACATCATGGACCTCGATCAAAAGAAGTGGTTCCAGCAGCGCCTCGAAGGGGTGACGACCTCGGTGACTCCTGCCGGACAACAGCGCATCATGGAGAAGCTCACGGCTGCCGAAGTCTTTGAGAAGTTCCTCCACACTCGCTACGTCGGGCAGAAGCGTTTTGGCCTCGAGGGTGGTGAGTCCACCATCGTCGCACTCGACGCCATCATCAGTGCGGCCGCTGATAACGGTGCGAGCGATGTGATCATCGGTATGGCTCACCGTGGCCGGCTCAATGTTCTGGCCAATGTTGTCGGGAAGAGCTACAGCGACATCTTCAGCGAATTCGAAGGCAATCTCGATCCCGAAAGTGTTCAGGGTTCGGGTGACGTGAAATACCACAAGGGAGCCACTGGCCACTACACGTCGCCATCTGGGAACCGCGTCTCCGTGGCGATGGCGTCTAATCCATCTCACCTCGAAGCGGTCAATCCCGTGGTTGAGGGCATCGTCCGAGCCAAGCAAGATCTTGTTATTCGGCCGAGTGATGGTTCGTCCGTCGTACCGATGCCTGACAAGTTCCCGGGACTGGCCATTCTGATTCATGGTGACGCCGCCTTCGCTGGTCAAGGCGTGGTCGCCGAGACGCTCAATATGTCGCAGCTCTCCGGCTATCGCATCGGTGGCACCGTGCACATCGTGATCAACAACCAGGTGGGTTTCACCACCGCACCCTCATCCTCCCGCTCGAGTTTCTATCCGACCGATGTGGCCAAGATGATTCAGGCGCCGATTATTCACGTCAATGGCGATGATCCCGAAGCGTGCGCTCGTGCCGCAAAGTTGGCCATTGATTACCGCGAAACCTTTAAGCGTGACATTGTTCTGGATATTGTCTGCTATCGCCGACACGGACACAACGAAGGCGACGATCCGAGTTACACCCAGCCGTTGATGTACCGCGTTATCGATCAGACGCGCTCAGTTCGCAAGATTTACACCGAGACCTTGATCCGCCGAGGCGATCTTGACCTTGAGGCGGCCGAGGTCTCTCTTGACACGTTCAACCAAAAGCTCCAGGAAGTCCTCGACGAAGTTCGAACAATTCCTAAGCCCGTCCTCGAAACGGTGTCACCCCTCGAAGTGCACCCCGATCTGCCCGCGCCGTCCACTGGCGTCGCACGAGATGTGCTGCTCGCCATCGCTGACGCTACGGGTCGAGTCCCCGAGGGCTTCACGATGCATCCGAAGCTAGAACGACAGTTTGCCCAGCGCGCCCAGATGGTCGCCGACGGTGAAGTCGACTGGAGCCTCGGTGAAGCGATGGCCTTGGGCTCGCTCCTCTTGGAGGGTACGAACGTTCGCCTCATGGGTCAAGACTCCCGCCGCGGTACGTTCTCACAGCGACACGCTGCCTTTATCGACAACCTCAACGGCGATCAGTGGATTCCTCTTAGCCACCTCGAAGGCGCCGCTGGATTCTTCACCGTACGTGACTCGTTCCTCAGCGAGTACGCCGCCCTCGGCTACGAGTACGGCTACTCGGTTGAAGCGAAGCGGGCCCTCGTGGCTTGGGAGGCTCAGTTTGGTGACTTCGTTAATGGCGCCCAGATCATCATCGACAACTTCATTGTTGCTGCGGACGACAAGTGGGGCCAGAGCGCCAACTTGGTGATGCTCCTGCCACACGGTTATGAGGGTCAGGGTCCGGAGCACTCCAGTGCTCGGATCGAACGTTTCCTAACGCTCTGTGCCCGTAACAACATGCGCGTGGCGCAACCCACAACGGCAGCTCAGTACTTCCACCTGCTGCGCAGTCAGGTTCGACGCGAAAACTCAACACCACTCGTCATAATCACCCCGAAGTCGATGCTCCGGGCCACGGCTACTCGCTCTGCTCTGACGGAACTGGTCGAAGGGTCATTCCAGACGGTGGTGTGCAACTTCACTCAAGACGATGCTGCCGTCACTCGACTGGTGCTCGCAACGGGCAAAGTGGGCCACGAGGCCGAGGCTCACCGTGAGACCTTGGCAGCCTCCGGTCATGTAGCGATTGCTCGTGTTGAGCAGATCTACCCTTGGCCCGCAGATGCCATTGCCGGATTACTGGAGCGCTTCACCAACGTGACTGAGGTTGTCTGGCTCCAAGAAGAGCCGGAGAACATGGGTGCCTGGCCATTTGTGCACCAGCAAATGCACCGGACCTTGAGTGGTAACGCCAAGCTCCGCCACGTCACGCGTGCCGAGTCCGCATCGCCGGCGACCGGTTCTTCACTCGTGCACGCCGCCGAGCAGACCGACCTTCTTAATCGGGCCATTAGGTGAGTGCCGCCAAAAGTAAGGGGAAGATGCGAGTCGTCGTAGATGGCTCCAACCTCGCCACGGAAGGTCGCAGCACACCCAGCCTGCCGCAGCTACGTGACGCCGTCTCCTCGTTTCTGGTTGAGTATCCCGGCGCCGACATGCTGGTGGTAGTCGATGCAACCTTCGGGCACCGGATTGCCGCCTCCGAGCAGGCCGCGTTCAAGGAACTCGAGGCCGCCGGCGACATGGTTTCTCCTCCCGCGGGCTCAGTTGGCCGTGGGGACGCATTCATTCTGAAAATCGCCGAGCGTATTGGTGCTGTCGTGCTGAGCAATGACTCCTTCCAGGAGTTTCAGTCTGACCACCCATGGCTCTTCGAAGAAAATCGTCTCATTGGTGGTAAGCCAGTGCCACGCGTGGGCTGGATCTTTACGGCCCGCGTTCCCGTCAAGGGTTCGGCACGCCCGGCGTCCGTCAAGAAACTCGCCATTGTTCTCCCCGACGGTAAGAAGCCGACGATTGGTACCACCTTGACGCCTAAGGCCGCTAAGGCCGCCCCTAGGGCCCCGAAGACGGCTGCCCCTAAGAGCGCCAAGAATGTCGAGGCTCCCGAGCCCGCCGCCAAGGCACCCGCTAAGAAGTCACCCGCTAAGGCGGTAGCCAAGAAGGCGGCCACTTCTTCGCCGGCGGCCAAGCGCGATCGCGCCCCAGTTAACTCCGAAACCCTGTTTACAACGTTCCTGACGCGGTTCAAAGTTCGATCGCACCTCGAAGGCACCGTCGTCGGATTTACCTCCCATGGCGCCATTATTGAAGTTTCCATGGATGGCCAACCAGTGCAGTGCTACGCCCCAACAACATCACTTGGTGACCCGGCCCCGGCTCGAGCCCGAGATGTTCTCAAGCGTGGTTCATCCCACAAGTTCCGTTTCTCGGCCGTCGACAAGGATCGTCGTATCGCTGAACTCTCACTCGTGGCACCATAGGAATATGGTTTTTGATCCCACGACGTGGTTGCCTCATCGAAAGCCATTTCTGCTGCTCGACACTGTCACCGAAGTGCAGCCCGGCGTCTTTGCCCGCGCGACGTGGACTCCCGGCGACGAGGAACCATTTTTCGCCGGTCACTTTCCAGGCCGACCAGTTGTCCCTGGCGTGTTGCTTATTGAATCGATGGCCCAGTGTGGCGCCGTCGCCGTTTTGGCCGACGAACGGTACACGGGCAAGTTGCCACTCTTTGGTGGCGTCGAGCGGGCCCGCTTTCGCCGTCAAGTCCTTCCGAATGACGAAATCACGCTGGAGTGTGAAATGACGCAACTCTCGACGCGTGGCGGCAAAGGGTCAGGTCGGGCCCTAGTGAACGGACAAGTGGTTGCCGAGGCCGACTTGCTCTTTGTGGTGGTGGATGCCGAATGAGGATTGCTACGTGGAACGTCAACTCAATGAATGCACGTTTTCCTCGCGTCGAGGAGTTTCTGCAGACTCGCGACGTTGATGTCATTTTGCTACAAGAGACCAAGCAGCGCGATGAGAAGTTTCCGTTCGATGCCCTGAGAGAAATGGGCTACGAGTCGGCCCACTTTGGGCTGAGCCAATGGAACGGCGTCGCCATTCTTTCCAGGGTTGGTCTGCAAGACGTGGTGCAAGGTTTTGGTGAACCCGAAGAAGAGGCTCGCGTAATTGCGGCCACTTGTGGCGGCGTGCGGGTCTATTCCTGTTACATCCCCAATGGCCGCTCGCTGGACAATCCGCACTACGAGTACAAGTTGCGTTGGCTGGAGTCACTGCACGGTCGCCTGGCCACCTACGACCCCGCGATGCCGCTTGTCGTCGGCGGCGACTTCAACGTCACCCCCACTGATTTTGACTGCTACGACGTATCAGCGTTTGTCGGGGCGACCCACGTCAGCGAACCGGAACGAGAAGCGCTACGGCGTATCGAATCCCTGGGGCTCGTCGACATCACGCGCCGGCTGAATCCCGATGAGCCGTGCTACTCGTGGTGGGACTATCGCAACGGTTCATTCCGTCGAGGCTGGGGCCTTCGAATTGATTTGCTGTACTGCTCGGCCCCCGTCGTGGCTACGGCGAGTGCGTCATGGATTGATCGGGAAGCCCGTAAGGGAGAAAAGCCCTCGGACCACGCCCCGGTCTTGGTGGACTTCTAGCCCAGACCCTTCGGCAGCATCGCTTCGATGAACGTCGGTCCCGACGTGGCGAAACTTTTCGCCAGTTCGGCCACGAGCTCATCAGCGGTTGTTACCTTGACGGCGGGGACGCCCATACCGCGGGCAATGGAGCACAGGTCCAAGGTCGGATTGTCCAGGTCGAGCATCTGGCGAGAGGCGTCACCTTCAGACGTGGCACCTACTCGGGACAACTCAAGATTCAAAATGGCGTAACTCCGATTGGAGAGCGCGAGAATCGTGACGTCGAGGTTTTCTCGGGCCATGGACCACAGGGCCTGCGGGGTATACATCATCGAGCCATCGCTTTCGATGGCGACGACGCGCCGACCACCGCCACCCAGAGCGGCGCCGAGTGCTGCAGGCAGGCCATATCCAATGGCGCCACCCGTGAGCGTGAGTAGTTGGTGAGGCGCGGCACCCGACAGCTGGCCGTAGAGGTGCAGTCCACTGGTGTTGCCCTCGTCGACCACGATGGCGTCTTCGGGCAGGAGGGCCGCAACGGCTTGCGCCATGGCCAGGGGAGTGAGCTCCCCAGTGGGGGCGACTGGCCGCTCCGGTGAGGTAACGGCCACAGCGGGAGCCGCAAACTCTTCGACGAGTGCTTCGAGGGCGGCGGTTGAGTCCATGCCGGGTTCAGTGAGAATCACGACTTCGCAACCTGGAGGCAACAGCTCGCTGGGGATGTCGGGATAGCCGAAGAAGCCAATGGGGGTCTTCGCGCCAACCAAAACTATGGCTTCGAGTTGACTGAGTTGAGAGATAGCAAATTCGGATAGATAAATCTGTCGGTCGGGAGTGAAAACGCCGGCGCCACGATCTTGGATAGTGGGGAAGGTCTCGCTCATAACGCGAGCTCCGGCGGCCGTTCCGACACGGTGGGCGAGACCGAGGGGGTGAACGCGCAGCGCATCAAATCCCAAGAACAGAGCCGTCTTCTTTGTCCGCAACACGCGAGTGGCGGCCTGAATCCGATCGGCTGTTGGAGCGGCAGGCATCGGGATGGTGGCGGTAGGGAGTTGGGCGGCCGGTGGCGTCACTGTGCCCCACGAGGCGTCGGCGGGAAGAACGAGTGTGGCTACCTGTCCGGGAGGGCCGTAGGCAGCGCGCAGCGCATCGAGGGCGTCGCCGGCCACATCATCGGGACGAGCCGTTCGTCGGTGCCAGCCCGAAACGGCTCGCGAGATTGACGCGATGTCGCTTTCGAGTGGCGCGTCGTAGCGCGAGTGGTACGTCGCGTGATCACCGACCACGTTGATGAGGGGAACGTGGGCACGCCGAGCGTTGTGCAGATTGGCGAGGCCATTTCCGAGGCCGGGCCCGAGGTGAAGCAGGGTGACAGCCGGTTTGCCGGTAACGCGGGCGTAGCCATCAGCGGCACCGGTGACCACACCTTCGAAAAGTCCCAACACGCCACGCATGCCGGGCTGCGAGTCCAGTGCGGCAACGAAGTGCATTTCGCTGGTACCGGGGTTACCAAAACAGACTTCAACCCCATTGGCGTACAGCGTGGCAAGAAGTGATTGTGCTCCGTTCATGGAAGGGGCCTTTCGTCGGTGAGTCGGTAGGGATTGAGAATGTTCTGGGGGTCGAAAATAGCTTTAATGCGGCGCTGGACGGCCAAATTCACTTCGTCGGTCAGCACGAGGAACGGCTTTTGCTTGTCGCGGCCAATGCCGTGTTCGCCGGAGATGGCACCACCCATCTGCACACCCAGCGTGAAGAGTGCGAGGAGAAAGGCCTCACGCCTTTCCACGTCGGGCTGGAAGACACTCATGTGGACGTTGCCATCGCCCACGTGTCCGCATCCGGCGATAAAGGATTCGTACGTGGTGGCCAGTGTGGCAATGCTGGCGAGATAGGTCGGCACGCTCGAGCGCGGAACGACGACGTCGATGACTTCGTGGGCACCGGCCTCCTTGGCCACCCAGAAGGCCTGCTCTCGGGCTTCGATGAGACGTTGTCCCGATCCGTCGGGCAGCACGAAGACGTCTAGTGCACCGCTAGCAAGCACCAGCGTCCCAAGATCTTCAATGTCTCGATCGAGTTGTTCCCGTGTACGGGTTTCGAGAACGATGACCAGATAGGCCAATGCTTTCTCGCTGACAGCCTGGGGTACGCCTAATTCAAGGTTGGCCCGTGTGGTCACCGAAGACATCGTCAAAATATCGAGGTATTCGAGAATCGAAGGCTGGAGCCCGGCCGAGATAATCGCGGGCACCGTTGTGGCCACCTCGTCGAGCGTGGCGTACGGCACGAGAACGGTGGCGCTGTAGGCGAAGCGGGGGGAGAGTTTGAGGGTGATCTCGGTAACCAGGGCCAACGTGCCCTCGCTGCCAACGAGTAGTTGCGTCAGGTCGTATCCCGATGAAGACTTCACCACGGGACCACCGGTACGAAGCACATCACCGTTAGCGAGGACGACCTCTAAGCCGAGGACGTGTTGGCGAGTAACGCCATGGCGGACAGCACGCATGCCGCCAGCGTTGGTATTGATGTTGCCGCCGAGTGAGCCGGAGAGTTCCCCGGGGTAGACGGGGTAGTGCAACCCGGTCGAGATGAGGGCGGCGTCGAGCTCTCGGAGCGTGATACCCGGTTGGACGACCGCCACGTGATCGCTGGTATTGATCGAGATGACTTGATTCATGTCGGCGAAAGAAAGAACAAGGCCACCCTCTACCGGTTTGGCGCCACCGGAAAGACCCGTACCCGACCCTCGGGCCGTGATGGGGATGTTGTGGGTTGCCGCGAATTTGGTCAGAGTCACGACGTCTTGGCGACTTTGAGGTCGCACCACCGCGAGTGGTTCCCGTGGTTCAGGGTGCAGCGATTCGTCGTGCAGGTCGTCGGGGTTTATGTTGGTAGCGCTCGAGACGTGCCGTTCTCCGAGGATGCTTACGAGTTCGTTAAGAAGGTGCGTGCTCACTACCGTCTGACGATAGTTGAGGACGACTAGCGGCGAGTTGCTCGCGGATGGCGGCGAGTCGTTGACGCCGTTCATCACCCAGGAGCGGTGCCTCCACGGCCGCCAGCTCGGAAATCTTCTGTTCAATGGCGGCGAGAAACCTCGACGGCTGTCGGTCGGGCGTGCGGGGGTCGTGGCGCCCTCGATTCCACGTCAGCAATAGGGTTTCTTCGGCGCGGGTGAGTGCGACGTAGGCGAGGCGCTGCTCTTCAGCGACGTCATCAGCAGTCGTGGCATTGAAATTGGGCAAGACGCCTTCGGCCAGGCCGATGACGGCCACGTGCTGCCACTCCAAACCCTTGGAGCGGTGAATCGTCGAGAGGGCGACGGCATCTTTGTGCTCTTGGTCAAACCACCGAGCCGGACCAGTGTCGCCAACAATGACGTCGGACCCTGGTGAGTTCTCGGCTCCCCGTCGTTCGAAGGGGATGTGCATAGTGGTGAGCATCTCGCCGATGATGTTCAGTTGGTTGTTAGTCCGAGCCAGTACTGCCATGGAGCGCCAAGGCGACCCGGGCTGGTGGCGCGAGTTGAGCCACGTCGCCACGGCTCGAGCCTCAAGTTCTTCCGTGTCGTAGAACCGCACCAGGGGGATCTCGCCATCAGACTTTGCCGGGGTGATACCGGCCGCGCCATCTTCAAGCAATGTGTCAGCCACGGCCACAATGTGCGCCGTGGAGCGGTGGTTGCGCGTGAGGTCGAGGACTACCGTGTCCGGCCAAGTAGCGAGAAGTTCCTGCAGCAGTTGAGGACTGGCGCCATTGAAGCCGTAGATGGACTGATTGGGGTCACCAACCGTGAAAATATCGGGGTCTTCTCCAGCCATAAGCCGCAACAAGGTGAACTGCAACGGGTTGATGTCTTGAGCCTCATCAACGAACAGTGCCCGGTGGCGGTGACGAAAACTCGCGAGGGCCTCTCGGTCGTCGCAAAGAATACGAAACGCTTCCGACAATAGCAGATCGAAGTCCACAACGCCCTTGGACTGACAGAGTCCGACGTAGCGGTCAATGACGTCGGCCATTTGAGGGCCGGGCAAAGGAGCCGCGCGCCGGGCCCGCGAAGCGCGCCGGCCGTAGGTCGTCCCGTTGAAGCCCTGGCTCAGAGCCCAGCCGATCTCTTGTTCAATCCGAGGGATCTGCCACTCTTCGATGCGCTGACCCGTCTTATTCAGAGCCACGACTAATTCGTTGATGAGCCGCCGGCGATTGGGTTCAATCGACATGGGTTTGAGATTGTTGTCCGTTCGAAAATCCGAAACGATGTCGAGGGCGGCGCGGTGGAACGTTCCCGCGGCGACTCCTCGAATCCCGGCACGCCATAGGCGGGTGCGCAGCTCATCGGCCGCCTTGCGCGTGAAGGTCATGGCGAGCACCTGGTCTGGCGCGATGCCCCCCTCGGCAATCCGTCGTTGAATACGCAGGGTGAGCACGTGAGTCTTGCCCGAACCGGCGGTTGCGCGCACGAGCAGTTGGCGCTGGGTAGAAGTCACCGCTTCGCGTTGCTCGGGGGTTAAACCCACCAACTGGTCTTCCGAGAAGGTCACATCGTCACTCATCGTGAATTGAACGCTAGTGCGGAGTTGCAACATGGTCATATCGACCCAAAGGTCGTCAGTAACCTGAGGGTTGTGCTGAAAGCCTTCGCCAATGGGCAACTCTTCGGACAGGTGTACGGCGATGGAACCCCTCAGATTCTGTGGCTTCACGGTTGGGGGCGCTCAAGTACTGACTTCGCTGTATCGGCCGAAATCTTGGCCCGTGGTGGCGTGGCTTCTGTGGCCCTTGACCTGCCGGGATTCGGTGCGAGCCCCCTGCCTCCATTCGTGGGCGGTGCCCGCGAGTACGCCGACTTACTTGCCCCCGTGGTGCGAGAGATTTTCGGAGACTCGACGCCCACAGTCGTGGGTCACTCATTTGGGGGGCGCGTAGCAGCGGTTATGGCCGCTCGGCACCCCGCAATGTTCTCGAATCTCATTCTCACGGGTGCACCGCTGCTGGCCCGGGAGGGTGTCCGTCGTCGTTCCCCTTGGGCCTATCGCGCTGTTAAGAAACTGGCCGCACTCGGCCTCGTCTCGCCGGCCCGTCTCGAGCGGGCCAAGCAGCAGTACGGATCGGCCGATTACCGCGCCGCTACTGGCGAACTCCGTGACATCCTGGTAGCAACGGTAGGGGAGTCCTACGAGGCCGAGCTGGCGCTCGTTACTACGCCCACCACGTTGGTGTGGGGCGCCGACGATCGCGATGTCCCCGTCACTATCGCTCGTCGATCTATTGATCAGATAAAAGCGGCCACCAATCTTGTAGTCCTTGAGCATGTGGGGCATCTGGTTCCAGTACAGGCAGCCGAGCTGTTCGCTAGTGAAGTCTCTAAGGTCATTCGATGACTCGCGCTTGGCAGTGCATCGGGCTCTTCTTCGCGCTCATCGCCATTGGCGCTCAGGGTGTTCGGTGGCTCCGGGTCCTGCAGCGTGAGCACTACGAACCCGAGGCGCTGTCGCGTTTCTTTATCCGGTGGGCGATTTTTCGCCTACCGAGTCCGAGCAATCGCAACCAGATCGCACCATCGCAATCACTTGGTGCCTGGCCCATTGTCGCATCGTTATGTGCCGCATTGGGGCTAACAGGTTTTGGTGGTGTCGCGCTCGCCGCGGCCGTGGGGTACGGCTGGTGGTTGCCGCAAGGTCTTTCGCGCCGGGGTCGGACCTCGCCACTGAACTGGACCCGCCGACTTAAGACAGTTGCGTTTGTTGCCACGGTGATCGAATTATTCATTTTGACCGTTGGCTATTTCGGACCGGATTTTTACTTCTCGCTAGCCATAGCCATTGGATTCGTACCGGTCGTGATTCAGCTCGCCGCTGAAATCACTGCTCCTTTAGAGAATCGATTCGCCCAAAAGTTTGTCGACCAGGCCGCCCGTCGGCTCGCCGAAGTAAACCCGACTGTCGTGGCGATAACTGGCAGTTTCGGGAAGACGTCGACGAAACACCACCTCGCTGAACTACTCGGTGGACGGCACGGCGTCGTACCAACGCCAAGAAGTTTTAATAATCGCGCTGGCCTTTCCCGGGCAATAAACGAGAATCTCGTCAGCGGGACGTCGGTATTTATTGCTGAGATGGGTACGTACGGCCCCGGTGAGATCCGCGCACTCTGTGACTGGTGTCCTCCAGAAATTGCCATTGTGACATCCATTGGTCCGGTGCATCTTGAGCGCATGGGAACACTCGACGTCATTGATCAGGCCAAGTTCGAAATCACCGAACGGGCACACACCGTGATTCTCAACATCGATGATGCGCGCTTAGCGGCTTGGGTCCCGATCCTTGAGGCGGCCGGCAAGAAGGTCGTAACCGCTGGTTCGTCGACGCAGGGCGCCCAGGTACGCGTCATTCTCGAGCAGGAACGATGGAAGATTCTTCGTGACGATGTGGTGGTGGCAGAGGTGCTACCGGTGGCTGGAATCCACGAAACAAATCTGGCCTGTGCGATAGCGGCCAGTTTTGAACTCGGCGGTGATCCCTACGAAGTCGCGACACGTATTTCTCATCTCACTGCCGCTCAGCATCGATTGACTGTGGTGCGAGCCCCCTCCGGTCTCACGATTATTGATGACACCTTCAACGCCAATCCCGCGAGCGCCACGGCAGCACTCGAGCTCCTAGAGTCCATCCCCGTGCCTGGCCGCAGGGTCGTCATTACCCCTGGCCTCATCGAGTTGGGTAGCGAACAGGTCAGCGAGAACGAAGCACTGGGTCGCGCCATCAAGGCAGTGGGGGCGTCAATGGTGGTAGTGGCGAGAACGAATGCCCGAGCCCTTACGACGGGCTTTGATGGTGAACATCTTCGTTTCGATATTCGCGAAGAGGCGGTGGCGTGGGTTCGGGCCAACTTGGGTGAGACCGATTTGGTGTTGTATCTAAATGACCTGCCCGACCACTACCCTTAAGCCTTGATGCGAGAGGTGTGCTGATGATTGGTGTCTTATTTGGCGGACCAACTCCGGAGCACGATATTTCTATTCTGACGGGTCTGTTGGCGCTCCGGGAACTCGAGCGAGCAAACCGTGACGTTCTGGGAATCTATTGGACCAAGTCCGGAGCCTTTGTCTCGGTTGCGCGAGGTGTCGAAGCCGAGGCCTTTGCCAATGGCGTTCCGGCCGGTTCGGACGAGTTGGAGTTTCGACTCGGCGAGAGCCGTGGGTTCGTTCAGACCGCTGGCCGTTTTGGCAAAGACAAGATCCTCAAACTCGAGGCTGTCGTACTCGCGACGCACGGCGGACCCGGAGAAGACGGCACCATTCAGGGCCTCTTAGACCTAGCCGGAATCGCCTACACCGGTCCCAACGTGGCCAGTGCCGCGCTCGGTATGGACAAACTCGCATTCGGTTCGGCCCTCATTGCCGCCGGACTTCCCTCCCTCCCACGAGTTCTCGTTAGTGCCACGACCGAGTCCATTCCTTTTGCCGGACCGTATATCTGCAAGCCACGTTTCGGTGGATCGTCAATCGGCATCGACGTCGTGGCGGACCTCGCCACGCTCAAGGCCCGCCTCACTAGCAACGTGCATTTCGCTCGAGGCTGTGTCGTCGAGCCGTATCGACCCGACCTCTACGACATCCAAATCGCCGTTCGCAGCTTCCCCGATGTCACGCTCTCGGCGATTGAAAAGCCACTGCGTCGTTCTGCGGACACTGAGATTCTTGACTACCGCGACAAGTACGTCGGCGGTGAGGGTATGGTTTCGGCCCCGCGGGAACTGCCCGCCAATCTGCCCGCAAATCGAGCGGCGCAGATTCGTGCTTTGGCCCATGAGATTGCCGTTCTCGCCGGTGTGCGCGGTGTCGCTCGTATTGACTTTCTGGCCAACGAGACTGAGCTCTATGTCAATGAGATCAATACGATTCCCGGGTCACTCTCTAAGCATCTCTTTGTGGAACCCGTTATTCCATTCCTCGAACAGCTCGATTCACTGCTCGCCGAAGCCAAGCAGCGCCCGGCCTACTCGTACTCCACCGCCGGCTCAGACGGACTCGTCCTTCGCTCGGCGACTTCGATTGCATCGAAATTGGCTTAAGAGTAAGCATCACCATCGGTGATGTGGTCTCGACGACGAGGTACGCGGGCGAGCGCCGCCACAATGTCATCGGAATAGGAATCGACGAGTCGGCCTCGTTCCAAGGCGTAGTACGCGAGATCAAAGTCGCCGGAAGCGATGGCGAGCTGCGCCAGTCGAAGGGCGGCCCACTCGGCGTCGCGCTGGAGTCGGGCCAAATGGCCCTCGGCTAAGAACCACTCAAATCCTCGCAGCTCAGCACCGAGCGGTTCACCTTCAATAAGTCCAATGGCTTCGTTTAACAATGCGAACTCCTCGGAGGGACGCTCTTGTGCGAGTGCGACCAATGCGTGGAACCGCTCGATGTCCGAAGAGACATCTTCGGTTCGGTAGTGACCACCAGGAGTGACGGGTAGGAGCCGAGAGAGGGAGCCGTAATGGCCGAGTGACCTCCGAACGGCCGAGGCGGTATTGGCCAAAGTTCGCGTAGAGGCGTCGTTGTAGCCGCCGCCCAGGACTCGAGCTCGCAACCGGTCACCCGTAACCACATCGTGTCGATGGACCGCGAGGTATGACGTCATTTCGATGCATCGTCGTCGCAAATCACTATTGAAGGGTTCGTTTAAACCTTCGATATCGGCGACTGGTCGCAGTAGGCGGACGAAGATTCGGGTAGTTACAAGTTCGGCTGAACGGCGCGAACGAGTTCCTTCAATGCGTGGTGTCGTGTACTCGCTGACATCTAGGCGAAGAGCAATGCGCACGCAGAGTCGGGCGATTTCTGGTTCAAGCTGGTCGTTGCCTAGGTGCAATACCATCACGCGTGGTGAGGGTCGTAGCGCCAATTGCCGCATCGTTTCCAACGATGATGTGGTCGTCACGACGCGGCCATCGCCGTGCAAGGCGGTAGCGGTAGAGGCAAATTCTTGGAGATCGGTTCCCGGAGCCACCAGTATCGTGCCCCCGGGTCGGGCGTAGGCCAGCATCCACTCCTTGAGCTCGTTACGGACGGGCACCACGAGGACGGGACTGTCGCTATTGGCTTCAACCGGTCCCGAGGTGCCGAAGTTCTCAATATCGATAATGCCAAAGTCGTCGGGAGGTAGGGCGTCAATGACTCTCTGAATCAGCGTCTCATCAACGGCCTGTAGTTCGTTAATCACATCTTGGACTTCGCCATCTTCGAGAATGATGCGGAGTTGTCGCAGCTCGTCACGCCGCCGCTTCGCCATGAGGGCCAGGGGCACTCCGGCCGAAACGGTGAGCAAACTGGCCTGCTTGGTGTGGTGGTGGGCGTTCTGAGCAACCTCCGCGCTACTCGCAGTGGCGGCGATGCCAGGGGCCACCATGAATGAAGTGATTGACAGCACGAGACCCGCCAACCAGCCGAAGCCCCCACTCGTGGCGTGGCCGCGCCGCTGACGCCACATGGTGTGTCCCAGCCGCACGACGACAACGCACCAGAGGGAGAGCAGTACGCCGACTAACGCGAGAGCAAGCTTGGGGGATTGCGCCGCGTGGGCGCGACTCCAAATGTTTGGCGTGGTAGCGGGAATCGCAATGAGGTACGCGACGAGGAGGAGACCGCTGGCCGCGCTGGGTCGAACTCTCACGACGTCCGCCTCACCGACCAGGGGGTCCCACCGACTCCAGTGATTTGCAGGACGCACGGTCCGGTATCGAGAGGGACGGAAAATTGAGGACCGACGTCGACTGCTCCGTTGTTGCATTCGAGGCTCAGGTGACCCAGTGGCTTCATGCTGACTAGGTAGGTTGCGCCGGAAAGAACGGGCAGAAGATCTTGATTCCAGAGGTCTTGATTTACGGTGCCACTCGCGAGGAGGGCCGCGTCGGGGCTGGCGCTGGTGTTGGGCCACTTCCCAGCGGAGCCGGTGGAAGAACTTGTCGTGGTCACCGATAGCGGACGCTGCTGCCATTGGATCTTGGTTATGAAACGGATTGAAGTGACGGTCACGCTCGAAGGTTGCATATCGCTCGGCTGGCGGGAGAGTAGTGGGGTCGGTACGCGTTGGTTGAGTACGACGACGAGCCCGAGTAGGACCAAAGTCGACAGGCCCACGGGCATCCACGGGGGTGTCAATGTCGGGCGATTTGGTTGCATTAATTATCCACCGTAGAAGTCTTTCCCACCGTTGTCTAGAGCGCCTCATAGGAGATGCTTCGTCGTGAACTGCTGCAGTGTTCGCTGGAGTGTGATGGGTGCCACGTGCCGTTCACGTGCGAGTTCACCCAATGAGACACCCTGAAAAACACGGGCGTAAACCGCTTCGGCGAGGTCGCGATGTTCGGGGTGGTCAAGCAGTTTGGTGAGCCTTGTCAAGAGATGTGATGACTCTGCCTCAGCGGTGGTTGGGGGTATATCGCCCCCGTTTCGCCGAACTCGATCTTTCTCGCGAAGAAGCCACCGGCGGAGTCGCCCCCGAAGTGCCGAAAGTATGTCGGGCGCGGCGTACTGGCGAGATTGCCCCGCCCACTCCTGAAGAATCTCGCTGAGCATGGTGATCGCCTCATTGACCACGTCGCTCGGACACTGAGTAATACCCCGGCCAAAATTCAGTTGCCGACAAGTACTCACAAGGCCCGGCAGCAGGGTCTGGAGGAGTGCACGATGGACGTCAGGGTTACCGGCCTCTTGGAGCAGTACCTGAATGACTAGGGACCGTTCTTCAACCGTTAGGCCCCCTCGAGGTTCAAGTCGCTTCAGGAGAGTGCCGAGGTTGTCGGCGTCGACGAAGTCCAGTTGATTTCTCTGTTGGATATCGCGCCAGACGGCACGGGAACGAGCATCGAAGCCGATCGCGGTCCATTCGTAGCGGAGTTGGGTAAGGACGTCATTTGGTTTCATATCCCGGAGTTTGTGAAGTACGACTCCCTAGTGCGTGCCGAGCGGAACGCATAGTCCAACGCACAGAAACCAAGACGAATTATGGTGGGGATATGAGCCAAATCCCGATTGACATAGAAGAGTTTTACGAAGCCAACGAAGCTCGTCGTGAAAGCTCAGAATTTGAGTTTGGCAGTGAGTGGACTGATGCAGCCGATAACGAGTACGAGCTTTCTTGGGTCGAGGCCACGGGCGAGCTCTATCTAATGTTGGCGCCCGACTCTGAGGTCGGCACTGACGCCTTCGGAGATTTTTACGTCACGAAAGAAGATGTCGAGGAACTGACCGTCCTAGTGATTGCAACCATCGGTTCGCACGAAGCAGTGCTGCGAACGATTGATGGCTGGGAAGACGCCATGCTCGACGAGAACTCCATCGAATGGCTCTACGCCCGACTTCGTAACTAGTAGATGTAACCATCCGAAAGAATTGACTTGCACTGCCGTGTCAACGTCGGCACCACGTTGGTGACAGGGACATGGCGCGAAAGTTGCAGCGTGGTCTGGAGCGAGTTCCATCGACCATTGGCTGATGTCGCACGGGCGGCGTGACCTACCCCGCGAAGGAACGCACTGCGCGCTTGTCGAAGCAACTGATCTGCCTCGGTAGGAGTGGTGCCGGGCGCTTGGCTTTTGTGGATTAGTGCAATGCCCTTGTGGACTAATCCGCAGGCTTGCCGAGCCTCGCCGAGCCCATCGCGACCACAACCCGCGAGAGTCAAGGCGCTGACAAGCACGAAGACGACGGCCACGGGCCAACGATTCAGCCGGGCCATGACTCAGTTTGCTCGAGGAGGAAGTCCGAAATTTTGCCGCTGCGCTCAAAGAGGTCGCAGAGTGGATCATCTCCACGACTGATGGCAGTAAGGGAGACCGGCACGCGTGCCACGACGCTGACTCTCCGTTCGCCTAGTTCGGTCGCCGACGCGTACGAATCGATGGCCGACACTTCTAGTGGGAGCGACATCCCGCCGACTGGGGCGAGATCAATCGTGAGTCGAAGTAAGTCGGGTCCGCGTTGCATCGGCGGGAGGTTCCACGTCAAGACGAGCGGAAAGTGAAAGTCGTCGACGGGCTCCTCGTCCTCGCCCAACGTGTTGAAGGCATCTTCAAAGGCCAGCAATACACGTGGGTCGACGTCAAGCATCAGGTGAATGTCGACTGGACCACCACAGGCCGCCTCGGGGTGGAGGTCAATCTCCCACGCTTGACGCAGGGAGTAGGTCTCGACGAAGTGGCGCTCGTCGTGAACATGAAAGCCATGATCGACGGCGTGGTTTTTCAGGTCGGCGATGAAACCGGCCACATCTATGGCTGCCATTGCCGTTCAGACTAATCGCCGGCAACTACGGTGTCGCAGTGGAGCTTGACACGATTCTGGAACACTTACACGCTTGCGCTGATGCCGTCCAGGTGGCGTACGCCGCTGATCAGGGTCGCGGGTATTCCGGCCAGAGGGCCACCCAGTACCACCTAGATCTGGCGGCCGACGCGGCAGCCGTGGAGGTACTGACTCGCGCCGGGTTTCGTGTCGTGAGTGAGGAGTCGGGGATAACTGGCGAGGGCGCACTGACGGTTGTCCTTGATCCCATCGACGGCTCAACCAATTGTGACCGGTCCATTCCATTTTTCGCGACCAGTATCGCCGTGCTCGATGGCGACGGTCTGCTCGCCGGATTGGTAGCAAATCAGTCCAACGGCGTTCGCTACTGGGCGACCCGCGGGGGAGGAGCCTGGCGCGACGGGCAGAGAATCAGTACGAGTGGGCACCAAGAAGTGCAGGGTGCCCTCGTGAGTTTCTCTGGGCTTCCGGAGCGCCATATTGGCTGGGGGCAAATTCGTGCTTTGGGTTCGGCCAGTTTGGAGTTCTGTCTCGTTGCCGACGGGTCATTGGATCTTTACACCGTGGCCCAACGTTCCACTCTTAATCCCTGGGACTACCTGGCAGGCATGCTGATTGCTCAGGAGGCCGGGGCGTTCGTTGGGGATTACAACGACGAGGATCTCGTTATCGACCAAGCAGTTCTGCGACGCCCTCTCGTCGCAGCCACGCGGGAACTTGGTCTGTCGTTCATGAGTCACGGACCGCTCTAGGCTGTTCAAACGCGGGCGCTTAGCTCAGTTGGTTAGAGCAGCTGATTTACACTCAGCAGGTCGGGGGTTCGAGTCCCTCAGCGCCCACTACGTCGACAGGATTCCAAGCCCCAGCGACATGTTGTTCCAATGAAGTGAGAATCACCGCTTGACCCCACGAGAATGCTTCCAGCAGCCCTGTGAAGCTCGTGGGGCCCCATCTGGACGGGGCGATAGCGAGCTCACATTGACGCTGGTGCCCAATTCTCCGAGAAGAACTTCCGGCCCAAAAATTAGAATATTTTTCTGGACCCGCGGCGACCTTATCGTGCCTGCTTTCAGCAGGTGTAGTGCTGATATGGTTCTTCTAGGCGAAAGAAAAGGGCCGGTTGATGCTGAGACGAAGTAGAAACTTAATTCGCACCGCCGTTACTTCGGTCGCCCTTTGTGGAATTCTTCTCTCATCGGTTGGCATTTCCAACGTTGGCGCTAGTTATCCCGGACCGATAACTGGTCCTAACTTGCCGGATAATCCTGATGGACTCCAAGTTGATGGAGTTGCGACCAGCGTGACGCCAATGGATAGCGGGCAGACTGCCGATCCGACGATTATTTGTGGATTCAGTGTGTCCAATGACATTAATAATGCCCCAACGCACGCACAGGCCTTCGTTGGGGGGGTTGCCTCAAGTTCGTTGCTCATTGACTCAAATGGTTGCGTCACCTTCACGGTATCGCTCTGGAACGCCTCGTCCTCGGGTGTTTCCTCGGGCGTAGCCCAGGTGTACCTCTCGATCGATTCTACGGAGAGCTCTGGGACTCGCGTATTGATCAATCGTGGTGCGGCCCAGATAAAAGTAATGGGTGTCAAGGGAGCCAGTTTTGAGGGGACAGCGACCTCGGGAAGCAAGGACCTAACCAATCTGAAAGTCAATGGACAGTTGTCGGATGGCACCTTGTCGGATGGTGCGTTGGCGGTCGGCATGGGTCTTCTCGGCGACAATCATTTTCCCACGGGTGCCGTGGTAAAAGCCTTTGATTACACCGCGGGTACCGTCACAATGTCCTTGCCAGCGACGCTCTCGGGTTCGAGGGTGGTGTTTGTCACGACGGCTCAAACCGTAGGAGCCACCGTATCGTTTTCGATAAAACCATCGGTCCCCAACGCTCCAAGTTCTGTCGTGGCTCGAGCGGGATATCACCTCGTCAACGTGAGTTGGACCGCCCCTGCTGACGGTGGTTCACCCATTACCAGCTACAGGGTGACGGCGAAAGACACCACTTCGGCTTTGGCGAGCCACGGTAATGGGAGTACCTGCACCACAGACGACGGATCAATCTTGAGTTGTCTCTTTAGCTCGCTCTTGAGTAGCGATCGCTATAGCTTCTCAGTGAAAGCCACTAACGCCCTTGGTACGAGCTCCAGTTCCGTGCCGTCGAATGTAACGAGTCCCACGACGGTAGCCACCGTTCCCTTTGCGCCAACGCAAATTACGACGAGCCCATCGCACTTGCAGATCACGGTCACGTGGAACGCTGGCGTTAGCAATGGATCAACAATTAAGAAGTATTACGTCTACGCCAAGCCCGGTCCGGGGCTTTGCAGCACCGCGGACCTGACGTGCACCATTACCGGATTAACCGATGGTACTTTCTACACTTTCAGTATCGTGGCTCAAAATAGTATTGGATACAGTGCCGTATCCCAGGCTTCTGATCCGGTGGCGCCGGTGCCAATAGTCCCAGATCCACCAACAGCGGTCACTGCGACGAGCCTCAATGGTGCGCTACTTGTGTCATGGAAGGCACCAGGGTCCGATGGCGGTTCTCCTATCACCGCCTATACGGTAACGGGCAACGACGGCAGTTCCTGTGTGGATGCCGTCCCCGCTGACGCCGTGGACCCGCTGTCGTGCACCGTGACCAACCTGACGAATGGCACCCCCTATACCTTCACCGTGGTGGCCACGAACGCGGTTGGGGACGGAAGCGCTTCAGACCCGTCCAGTCC
>JBAXMO010000008.1:0-23762 GCA_037134255.1 Actinomycetes bacterium
GTCTCGAACGCAGCATCTCGAGTTTCGACTCATCGCACCCAACGTCTTGGGTGAATTGCTCAATGACGTGGTGACGCGAGCCGCTCTCACCGTGGATGGCAACTCGGTTGACATCGCCGTGCAGCGGGCCAAGGGTTCGGCCCGAGACGCCCTCAGTGCGCTTGATCAGATCGTGGCCTCGGGTCTCAGCTCCGACGTGCGCCCCGACTTCGAAGCACTGTTCGCCGCCTTGGCCGAAAGTGACGCGGTCGAAGCGTTGACGCAACTGGCTCGACTGGCGCGCGACGGGTGGGACCCCGAGCAGCTCGCGGAGAATTTGATTTCCGAACTACGCCAGGCCTTCTTGCTCTTGGTGGCGCCCGAAGTATCCGACCTCTACGCCGGTGACCGCGAACGGCTCGCCGCGTGGGGTCAGCAGTTTGGGTTGCCCAAGACCGTGAGAATCATTGAGGCTCTCGGCAAGACGGTGCGCGAGATGCACAGCGCGCCAGACCCGACCGTTGTCTTAGAAGTGACCGTGGCCCGCCTAACCCATCCCGAACTCGACAACGATGTGGCGGCGCTGCTCGAACGCGTGGCCAAGTTGGAAAAGCAGGTGGCCCAGGGTGGTTCGGCTGCTCCGGCGGCCCCGGCCCCGAGAACACCGACGCCATCGCGTCCCATCGCCGGTCTCCAGCGGACCGGTACTCCCGTTCCTCAGCCCACCCCGGCGACTCCAGCACCAGTCGAGTCCGTGGTGGCATCGGCGTCCGAAGAGCCCGTGGCGGAGCCCGTGGCGGCTACGGCCACCTCGGTGTCGCCCGACTTGTCCTCGCTGACGTTGAGTGAAGTGGTGACTCGCATAGAGAGCATCGTCATGCCGACGCTGATGCGTTCGGCCCAGGCGCTCCTACGCACGTCCGAGTGGCGATCCTTTGAAGGGGGCGTCTTGACGATTGCCCTTACTGGTCCTGGTCTGCGCAGTGCGGCCGAACGAATCGAAGATGGGTTCCGTGCGGCTCTCGATGTGGAGTTTGGTACACGCATTCAGGTGGCGTGGACCTTCGACGGGGTGGCCCCCGTTGACCCGGCCGCTCCCGCCGGCTCCAACGTCCGCATCGCGGAAGAGGCAGACGTCAGCTACGAAGAGATTGACGACAGCCCCGTTCTCACGCACGACTTCCAGGCGCACATACTGAAGGAAGCCTTTCCGAACGCTGAAGAGGTCTAGTGAGTTACCCCCCCTCACTCCAGTCGGTCATCGACGAGCTTGGTCGATTCCCCGGGGTTGGTCCTAAGTCGGCCCAGCGGATTGCCTTCTGGTTAATGCGTCAGCCCGACGAGGACGCCCGCCGACTGGTGGAGTCCATTCTTTCGATGAAATCGAGTTTGTCGCTCTGTCCGCAGTGTTGCAACATCTCGGAGAACAACGGCGTCTGTTCGCTCTGTAGTGATTCCCGCCGGGACGGCGCCATTCTCTGCGTCGTCGAAGAGCCTCGTGACGTACTCGCAATCGAACGGTCGAACGCATTCCGCGGTCGCTATCACGTGCTGCACGGACTGATTAATCCCCTTGAAGGCGTCACTCCAGATCGGCTGAAGGTGCGTGAACTCTTACAGCGCCTCCATGACGACACGATTCATGAGGTCATCTTGTCGCTGAGTCCCACGGTGGAAGGTGACGCTACGACGCTCTACCTCTCCAAGCAACTCGCCGACACCGGACTGCGAGTGACCCAAGTGGCCACCGGTCTGCCGGTCGGTGGCGACATGGAGTTTGCCGATGATCAAACGATTGGGCGGGCCCTTGAGGGTCGCCGAGTGCTCTCGCAGGGGTTGGCGAACTAACCAATCGTCATCATGCAGATGACGCCGAGAACGATGCAGTAGACCCCGAAGATCCACAGGGTGTGGGTCGTAAACCACTTGGCCAGAAACTTCACTGAGAAGTATGCGGCGAAACCGGACACCACGGCTGCACCGAGGGCTTGCGCCCGGATGTCATTACCGAGGGGACCAAGGAGATCGGGGATTTTGTAAACCCCGGCGAGCAAGATGACGGGCGTTGCCAGCAGGAAGCTGAACTCGGCGGCGTCGGCGTGATTGAGTCCGCGTAAGAGTCCGGCCACCATGGCCACCCCACTGCGCGAGATACCGGCGAAGAGCGCGGCAATCTGTGCGCTGCCCACAATGGTGGCATTGGTGGTACCGAGATTGGTGAGCTGGTGACGGGCGTCGCGGTGGGCGACTCGACGACGAATCAATTCACCGACCAGCATGATCACGCCATTGACGGTGAGAAAGATGGCGGCGTAGTGGGGCTTCGAAAAGATCGTGCGCAGTTTGTGCTCGAAGACGAGGCCGATAAGCCCGACGGGAATAGTGCCCAGCACGAGCAGAAAGAGCAGTCGATACCGGGCGTCGGTGTTGGGGCGGTTGACGGCCCACAGCGTCGATGGTCCTTCGGTGCGGGCGCGACCGAGTTGGAGCCAGAGGCCACGCATCAGGTCAATCCAGGTCTTGCGGTAGTACGCAATCAGGCCAATGGCCGTGCCCACGTGGAGGGCAACCAGGAGAGCGAGGAAGTAACTCTCGGGCTGTGATTGGGCTTGCGCCATCTCCGTCCAGCCGAAAATCTTGGGGAAGAGGACGGCGTGGCCGAGACTCGAGACGGGGAAGAGTTCGGTGACTCCCTGTAGGAGCCCCATGAGGAGGGCTTGGTACCAGGGCAAGACATTGGCGGCAATCATGCTCTCACGCTACGCCTGGCGTTCGACTCTTGTGGTCATACGGCAAACTAAAGCAATGCGATTCTTAACCATTGTGCGCCACTGCGAAGCCGAACCCGGTGCCGACGACTTCGTTCGGACCCTGACCGATCGTGGTCGCCGTCAGGCCGAAGAGATTCGCAGTCGCGTGTTGGACGGCGAGCAGTTGGCCCAGTACGGGCCAGTGACGGCCCTCGTGAGCTCGGCCGCTCGGACGCGGGAAACATACGCGCTCGGTTTTGCCGGAACTGCTTTTGTCCACGCTCTAGAAACCAGCGAGTTGATTTACAACGGTCAACGCGAAGTAACGCCCTACGAAGTACTTGAGCAGTTGGCCGCCATTGACCCCGTGCGCGAGTCCCTGCTCGTGATCGGTCACTTTCCCTGGGTCTGGCAACTCGTCAACGAACTAACCGCGGAAATGCCCGAGGCGTTGATTTCCGACTACCCCCTGGGCACAGCCGTAGTTCTCGCGATTCCTGAGGATGAACAAGTTGGGCTACGCCACTATGAAGTGGCCGCAGTTTTTATTCCGACGATTTAGAGCGCGCGAAGGATCGCCGCGTCACCCTGACCGCCACCACCACAGAGGGCGACAGCGGCAACACCACCACCACGACGACGAAGTTCGAAGAGTGCGGTCAGTGCCACGCGGGTGCCGGACATACCGAGGGGGTGACCCAAGGCAATGGCCCCACCGTTGACGTTGACCTTGTCTTCGTCGATACCCAGCTCGTCGGCTGAGGCCAGACCAACGGCGGCGAAGGCCTCGTTCATTTCGAACAGGTCGATGCTCTTAATGTCGATACCGGCCTTGGCGGCGGCCTTCAAAATGGCGCGGCTGGGCTGGTTCAACAGTGAGGCGTCGGGACCGGCGACCTGGCCGTAGCCCAAGATCTCACCGATTGGGGTGAGACCGAGTTCCTTGGCCTTGGCGGCGGACATCACGAGTACGGCGGCGCCACCGTCGGAAATCTGTGAGGCGTTTCCGGCGGAGATGGTGCCCTCCTTGTCGAATGCGGGACGCAGAGCGGCGAGTGATTCGGCCGTCGTCTCGCCACGGACGCCCTCGTCGATGGAGACGATGATGGGATCACCCTTGCGCTGAGCAATGGAGACGTTGACGATTTCGTCCTTGAACTTGCCGGCGGCGGTGGCCGCGGCGGCGAGCTGGTGCGAGCGGGCCGAGAACTCGTCCTGACGTTGGCGCGTGATACGGCCGGCGTTGTAACGGTCGGTACCGAGGCCCATGGCCACGTTGTCAAAGGCACAGGTGAGTCCGTCGAACATCATCGAGTCGATGACCTTCTGGTCACCGATGCGGTAACCGGCGCGAGCGTTAGGCAACAAGTACGGAGCGTTGGTCATTGACTCCATGCCACCGGCGACGACGATGTCGGCCTCGCCGGAGCGAATCATTAGGTCGGCCTGATAGATGGTCTGGAGACCTGAGAGGCAGACCTTGTTGATGGTCGTTGCGTGGACGCTCATCGGGATGCCACCGTTAACGGCAGCCTGGCGAGCAGTGATCTGTCCCTGACCGGCCTGGATGGCCTGGCCCATGAGGACGGCTTCCACGAGTGCGGGGTCCACACCGGCCCGTTGCATGGTGGCGGCAATGGCGTAACCACCGAGATCTTGGGCGCTCAGTGAAGCGAACGTACCAGAAAGTTTTCCGATTGGGGTACGGGCTCCGGCGACGATAACGGTGCGTGACATGGACTCTCCTCATACAGATGCGCGAGCATCAACTTCAGCCACATTAGACGAGGAACGGCCCCCCTTCCTCGGCGTTATCATTCCAAAGCATGAGTGAACTACTTGATGCCGTCCGAGCCGGAGCCGATGCGGAAACGCTGGCCTCCCTTCCCATGCCCACCACCACGCGGGCCGTCTTTGTCCGTCGCGAAGACGCCGACATGTTCCAGGGCATGGCTAGCAGCGACAAGGACCCGCGGAAGAGTTTGAAAATGGGCGAAGTGCCGCTCCCCGAGCTCGCCCCCGACGAAGTCTTCATCGCCGTCATGGCCTCGTCGATCAACTTCAACACGGTGTGGACCAGTATTTTCGAACCACTTTCGACCTTCGGCTTCCTGGACCGACTCGGTAAGGAGTCCGTCTGGGGCAAGCGTCACGCCCTCGACTATCACGTCGTTGGTTCGGACGCGTCGGGTGTAGTGGTCCGTGTTGGCTCGGCCGTTCGCAACTGGAAGATCGGTGACGAGATCACGGTGCACTGCAACTATCTCGACGACCAGGACCCCTCGAGCCACGACGACTCAATGATGGGATCCAACCAGCGCATCTGGGGCTTCGAAACGAACTTTGGTGGACTCGCCGACATCTCGGTGGTGAAGGCCAATCAGTTGATGCCCAAGCCCACTCACCTCAGCTGGGAAGAGGCCGCGGTCAACGCGCTCTGTAACTCGACTAGCTACCGCATGCTGGTCTCCCGTAACGGCGCACCAGTGACCCAGGGCCAGAAGGTTTTGATCTGGGGCGCTTCTGGTGGCATTGGTTCGTACGCCGTGCAGCACGTCTTGAACTCCGGTGGCACCCCTATTGGAGTCGTTTCTTCGTCCGATAAGGCCGACATGCTGCGCGAACTTGGCTGCGAGTACGTCATCAACCGCAAGGAAGCCGGCTACAAGTTCTGGAAGGACGAGCACACGCAAGACGAGTCCGAGTGGCGTCGCCTGGGTAAGGACATCCGCAACCTCATCGGTGAAGACCCCGACACTGTGTTCGAACACCCTGGTCGCTCAACGATGGGGGCCAGTGTCTTTGTCGCCAAGCGTGGCGGCACCATCGTGACCTGTGCCGCGACCTCGGGTTACATGATTGAGTACGACAACCGTCACCTCTGGATGAAGCTCAAGACGATTAAGGGATCACACTTTGCGAACTACCGCGAAGCGTGGGACGCCAATAAGACCATCTACGACGGCAAAGTGGTGCCACCTCTCTCAGCAGTCTTCAACCTCGATCAGGTCGGCGAAGCGGCCTACCAGGTACATCACAACTTGCACGAAGGCAAGATCGGTGTGCTCTGTCTCGCCGAGAGCGAAGGTCTCGGTATTACTAACCCTGAACTCCGCGCCCAAATTGGTGAGGACCGTCTCTCCATCTTCCGTCGTCACGCCTAAGGAGCCACCGTGGAGAATCTGCTTACTGAAATTGATCACGTGGCCATTGCGGTCAAGGACCTCGACGCAGCCATTGCTTGGTACGAAGAGGTTTTTGGCGCCACCGTAGAGCACCGCGAAGTTGTCGAGTCCGACGGTGTGGCCGAAGCCCTCTTGAAGGTGGCCGACTCCTACATCCAGCTGCTAACCCCGGTCTCGGAAACCTCGCCGGTCGCTAAGTACTTAGCCACGAAGGGAGAAGGTCTGCACCACATTGGCTATCGCGTCGCCGACTGTGCGGTCGCGCTGGAGGCCGTCAAGGCGGCCGGTGGTCGGGTCATTGACGAGAAGCCCCGTCCCGGTTCTCGCGGGACCACGGTGGCCTTCGTGCACCCCAAGACCTCTTTCGGGACACTGATTGAGTTGGTTCAAGACAACGGTGACCACCACTAGGGCTTCGACACGGGGTTGCCGTTGATTTCGGTAGCCTGAACGCCATGGAACATTCAATGGCGGAACGACTCGCAGACTTAGAACAGCGTCGGGCGCAAGCTCGCAATGCCGGCGGTGAGGCGGCCATTGAGCGCCATCACGCCAAGGGCAAGATGACAGCCCGTGAGCGTCTTGAATACTTGCTCGATGACGGTTCCTTCCAAGAACTCGACATGCTCTCGCGCCACCGCGCACACGGCATGGGCCTCGAAGACAATCGACCCTTCACCGACGGTGTAATCACGGGCTTCGGCACTATCGATGGCCGCAAGGTCTGCGTCTTCTCGCAGGACTTCACCGTCTTTGGTGGTGCTCTCGGTGAAGTTTTCGCCGAGAAGATCCACAAGATCATGGATCTCTCCCTCTCGCTCGGTCTGCCCATGATTGGGCTGAACGACGGAGCCGGTGCCCGTATTCAAGAAGGTGTGGTCTCGCTCCACAGCTACGGCGGCATCTTCGCCCGCAACGTCAAGAGCTCGGGTGTAATCCCGCAGATCTCCGTCATCATGGGGCCCTGCGCGGGCGGTGCGGTCTACTCGCCAGCCATGACCGACTTCATCTTCATGGTGAACGAGACGAGTCACATGTTCATCACCGGCCCCGATGTGGTCAAGACGGTGACTGGTGAAGACGTCACCCTGGAACAACTGGGTGGTGCCATGAGCCACGCCCGTAAGTCGGGTGTGACGCACTTCGTGTTGCCTGATGAGAAGTCGTGCCTCGACGAAGTCCGTTACCTACTGAGCTTCCTGCCCACCAATAACCAGGAAGAGGCCCCTCGCGGGCCCATTACGGATGACCCGCAGCGTCTGTGCGAAGACCTTCGTACGATTCTTCCCGAGTCGAGCAACCAGCCCTACGACATGAAGAAGGTCATCGCTTCGGTCGTCGACGATGGTGACTACATCGAAGTGCACGCGCACTGGGCCCAGCAGATTACGTGCGGTTTCGCTCGTATTGATGGTCACGTGATCGGTATCGTCGGCAACCAGCCCGCCGTCTTGGCCGGAGTCTTGGACATTGACTCTTCCGAGAAGGCCGCTCGCTTCGTTCGTACGTGTGACGCCTTCAACATCCCGCTCGTTACCTTCGTGGATGTACCAGGCTTCATGCCCGGGACCGAACAGGAGTACGGCGGCATTATTCGCCACGGCGCGAAGTTGCTCTACGCCTTCTGTGAAGCGACCGTGCCTCGTGTGCAGATCGTTACCCGCAAGGCCTACGGTGGCGCCTACGTCGTTATGAACTCCAAGTCCATCGGGGCCGACCTAGCCTTCGCGTGGCCTTCGGCCGAGCTAGCCGTTATGGGTGCCAGTGGTGCCGTGGAGATTGTGTACCGTCGCGATCTCCAAGCGGCCGAGGACACGGACGCTCGTCGCGCCGAGTTGATTGATGAGTACACCGAGCGTTACGTCAACCCCTACCTGGCTGCCGAACGTGGTTTCGTGGATGACGTCATCGATCCCGCTGAGACCCGCCGCGTTATTGTTCGCGCCATCGACGTACTTCGTTCGAAGCGTGAGGATCTGCCGAAGCGTAAGCACGGAAACGTTCCGCTGTGACCTTCGGTCTACGCCCCCGCCCGCAAGCCAGCCCCGAAGAGGTGGCCGCGATCACGGCAATTGCGCAGGCCTTGCTCACACCGACCGTCGTCGAAGTGGTTCGAGATGAGACACCCACGTATCGATTTAGCGGCCGTTGGTTTAACTCCGGTCACCGCCGGTAGCACTTAGTTCCTCGTTTTGTAGTGCCCGCCCGCTACGGTCAGGGCAGCGATGCCTCGTCATTCGGTTAAGGAGTTGTCACATGCCAATCCGCAACAACGAGATCTATGTCAATGGTCACGCCATCGCAAAGCCCACTTCTCTGTTGGAGACGTTTGAGACGATGCGTGCCGAACACGGCATGGCGTGGATTGGTCTTTATAAGCCATACGACGAAGAATTGGCCACGGTCGCCGATGAGTTCCATCTGCACAAGTTGGCGGTGGAGGATGCCCGTACTGCCCACCAACGACCTAAGTGCGACACCTACGGCAACATTCTGTTCACCGTACTTCGGCCAGCTCGTTACGACCAAAAATCCGAGGCGGTCACCCTTGGCGAGATTCATATCTTTACTGGACCCGATTTTGTTATCACGGTACGGCACGCGGAGTCCCCGGACTTAGGCAAAGTCCGCAAGAAACTCGAAAACAGTCCAGCCCTTTTGGCTATGGGCCCACTCGTCGTTCTGCATGCCGTCGCCAGCCAGGTGATTGATGAATATACCGAAGTGCTCGATGATATCCAGACAGACCTCGACGAGATTGAGACGCAACTCTTTGACGGTCGCAGCCGACCGACCCAGAGAATTTTCAAATTGACTCGCGAAGTTATTGCGATGCAACGAGCTGTCGGCCCCCTCGATGAGGTCTTTCTGAAGGTCGTCAATTGGGCTACGGATCACAAGGTTGAAGATGAAACAATTCGTATGCTCAATGACCTCCGTGACCACACGCACAAGATTGTCGAAACGGTTGATGGCTTCCGGTCAATCTTGCAAAATGCGCTTTCGGTTAATCTCGCCCTAATTGCCCAGCGGCAGAACGATGAGATGGCCAAGCAGGCGCAAGACGTACAAAAGATTTCGGCGTGGGGTGCCATCTTCTTCGTGCCGACGGTTATCGGTGCCATCTACGGAATGAACTTCCATGGCATGCCCGAGCTGAGTTGGCAGTACGGCTACCCACTGTCACTTTTGGCGATGGTGGTGATTTGTGGCGGCCTCTACGTGTTCTTCAAGAAGCGCAAGTGGCTCTAAGCCTTAACTAGCTCCAGCATGTCGCTCATGATCTGACTGAGTGAGTAGTCCTTAGGTGAATAAACCCGAATAACCCCTTCGCGCAACAACACCTCTTCGTCGGCCTTGGGAATAATGCCACCTACGACAACTTGGGCCTCGACGCCCGCGTCACGGAGACCCTGAACCACGCGAGGCACGAGGGACATGTGCGATCCCGACAGAATCGAGATACCGACAATGTCGACGTCTTCGTCGCGAGCGGCGGCCACAATTTCTTCGGGGGAGAGGCGGATGCCCTGGTAGACGACTTCAAAACCGGCGTCGCGAGCGGCCACGGCCACCTGCTCGGCACCGTTGGAGTGTCCGTCGAGACCGGGCTTGGCCACCAAAATCTTGGGCGGCGTGCCCCGCTTGGCAGCGAGGGCCTTGGAGCGCTCCACGAGTGCGGTGAACTCCTTGCTTCGAGTCGCCACCCCGGCGCGTACGCCAGTGGGGGCACGGTACTCACCGTAAACGGCACGCAGGCAGTTGGCCCACTCCCCGGTGGTGCCGCCCGCTTTCGCGAGGGCAATGGTCGGGGGCATGATGTTGTCGGCCACGTCTGAAGACTGCGCGACGCGTGAAAGTTCTTCGAGTGCCTTAGTCACGGCAGCTTCGTCACGCCCGGCTCTCCACGCTTGCACGGTGGCAATCGTTTCTGCTTCGACCTTGGGGTCGACCTTCATGATGGCCTCGAGTGAGTCTCCGGCGGTGAGAGGTGATTCGCTGGTCTCGACGTATTTGTTAACGCCCACCACAACCTGCTCACCGGTTTCGATGCGAGAAACTCGCTCGGCCTGACTCGCCACTAAGCGGGCCTTTAGTTCATCGATGCAGTTAAACGCGCCGCCGAGGGCGAGTACCTCATCAAGTTCGTCCTGCGCGGCGTGAATTAGTTCGTTGGTCTTGTTGCTCATGACGAGTGAGCCGTCGAAAATGTCGGGGTACTCCAGGAGGTCAGTCTCAAAGGCGAGCACCTGCTGCATGCGCAGGCTCCACTGCTGATCCCAGGGCCGGGGCAGGCCCAATGCTTCGTTCCAGGCGGGGAGTTGAACGGCCCGGGCGCGAGCGTCGGCCGACATGGTGACACCCAACATCTCGATCACGATGCGCTGAATGTTGTTCTCGGGCTGCTGCTCGGTCAGACCCAACGAGTTGACCTGCACGCCGTAGCGGAAACGTCGCATCGCAGGGTCGGTGACGCCGTAACGGTCACGGCAGATGCGGTCCCACATCTCGGTGAAGGCGCGCATCTTGGCGATTTCCTCCACGAAGCGAATACCGGCGTTAACGAAGAATGAAATACGGCCCACTACTTCTGGGAGCTGGTTGGGTGAGATCTTGCCGGAGTCACGGACGCCATCGAGAATGTCAATGGCCGTGGCAAGGGCGTAAGCAATTTCCTGCACGGGGGTAGCGCCGGCCTCTTGGAGGTGGTAGCTACAGACGTTGATGGGATTCCACTTGGGAACGTTGTTGATGCCGTAGGCAATCATGTCCACGATGAGACGCTTCGACGCTTGTGGGGGGAAGATGAACGTCCCGCGCGAGAGGTACTCCTTGACAATGTCGTTCTGCGTGGTGCCCGACAACTGGGTGAATGGCACATTCTGCTCGTCGGCGTAGGCCAAGTAGAGACCCCACAGCCAGGCGGCCGTGGCGTTAATGGTCATCGAGGTATTCATCTCGCCGACAGGAATCTGATTCAGGAGTTCGCGCATATGACCGAGGTGGGCCACCGGAACTCCGACCTTGCCAACTTCGCCAGCGGCCGCGGAGGCGTCAGGGTCGTAGCCCGTCTGCGTAGGGAGGTCGAAGGCAATCGAGAGCCCGGTTTGGCCCTTGGAAAGATTGGTGCGGTACAGCTCGTTGGACTTGGCGGCAGTGGAGTGACCGGAGTACGTCCGCATCACCCAAGGCTTCGATCGTTCGGCCATCTCAAACTCCTTTATCTGTCGTTCGTCAGAGGCTGAAGAACGACCTACTTGCGATAGTCAAAAAAGCCAGTGCCCGACTTGCGTCCGAGCTGGCCGGCTACCACCATGCGCTTCAGCAGCGGTGCCGGGGCGTAGTTGGCGTCAGCAAATTCGAGGTACAGGGCCTCGAGGATGGCCAATGAGGTGTCCAGACCGACGAGGTCCAAGAGCGCGAATGGTCCCATGGGGAAACCGCAGCCGCCCTTCATGGCGATGTCGATACCTTCCTTGGAAGCGACACCCGACTCGAAGAGCTTGATGGCGTTGTTCAAGTAGGGGAAGAGGAGGGCATTGACGATGAAGCCGGCCTGGTCCTTCACGCGAACAGGGTCCTTGCCACAAGCGGCCGCGAACTCGGTCACGGCCGCGAGTGTCTCGTCGCTGGCGGTAATCGGGGCCACAATCTCGACGAGGCTCATTGCGGTGGCGGGGTTGAAGAAGTGCACGCCACAGACGTTCTCGGGACGTGAGGTCTGCATGGCCATTTCGATGACGGGCAACGTGGAGGTGTTGGTCGCAATGATGGCGCCACTCTTGACGATGCCGTCTAGCTCGTTGAAGAGAGCCTTCTTAGTTGCGAGGTCTTCGACGATCGACTCAATCACGAGGTCGCAGTCAGCGAGGTCCTTGAGGCTGGTCGTCGCCGAGACGCGGGCGCGCAGGGCGTCGGCATCTTCCTGGCTCTTCTTGCCGCGCTCCACCTGCTTGGCTAACGACTTCTCGAGACCAGCAATCATGCCGTCCGCAGTGGCCTGCGAACGACTCCGAAGAATCACGGTGCATCCAGCGCCGGCGGCAACTTCTGCGATGCCGCTGCCCATGATGCCCGATCCAATAACGCCAACTTTGTTAATAGTCATGCCCAAACTCTATCGGCGTCTGGTGGTGGCGAAATTTGTTGGAGCGGGCAAACTAGAGGGGTGACTATTCATTCTCCCGACTTCCTCGCCGCCGGCTCCGAGTTCCCACTCGCCGAGTGTTTGGTGGCCCAACTGCCCACCGAGGCCGACGTGGTGATCCTCCCGCTGGCCGCGGTTTTCACGGGGGCGACTGAGGCGGCCATTGCCGTGGCCGAACTCCTGGGTGTCACGGATTTTCGCGTCGAGGCCCTGCTCGTTACCAATAAAGAGTCAGCCAATAATGAGCACTTCGCCCAGCGGATCCGTGAGGCCGATGCCGTCATCGTGACGGACGGATCGCCACTACACCTGCGTAGCACGTTGCGCGAAACGGCTGTGGAGAAGGCTCTACGAGACGCCTCGCTGGTGGTGGGGATGGGGTCAGTGGCCACAGTTTTCGGCGATCCCATGATTGACCCTCGGGGCGGCGCCCCGACAACGGGCATGGGTCTCTTTACGGACGCGATTGTGACCATAGACGGACCCACGCTGGAGCGAACGCGTGAACTATTGACCGACGACGTGGAGCTATTCGTGGTCGAACCGAAGATGGGTATCTATCGCCACTCGGGCGAATGGTACGTCTCTAGCGCTCAGTAATGGTGACCGACTGAATTGTCACGACTTCACTCGGACGGCCTGAACCTGAACCGAGATCGTTGATGGTCTGCACCACATCGAGACCGCTGATGACCTTGCCGAAGAGGCTGTAGAGCGGAGGTAGGCGCATGCCGTCGGGCCCGGAGATCACGAAGAACTGCGAACCGTTGGTGTTGGGGCCAGCATTAGCCATGGCCAAGGAGCCCAACTCGTAACGACCGGGCTTGGGCAGCTCGTCTTCAAAGCGGTAGCCGGGGCCACCGGTGCCGGTGCCGGTGGGGTCGCCACCCTGCAGAACGAAACCGGGAATGACACGGTGGAAGATGATGCCGTCGAAGTAGTGCCAACGGGCTAGGAATACAAAGTTGTTCACCGTGACGGGTGCGGCCAAGGGGTCGAGCAAGATTTCGAGGGTGCCCTTGTCGGTCACCATGGTGGCCTCGTAGGTTTTCGCGGAATCGATAATCATCGGCGGCACGCCAGGAAAGCTCTGACGCTTTTCGCTGCTGCCGTCGGCGTTGGGAATGAGTTCTGACATGAAAGCTCCTAGTTGGTACGAATGGTTACAGAGAGAATGCGGTGTGTGAGGAGTGGTGGAACGCCGTTGCTCGTGGGATCGGCGTTGCCGGCCGCATCCAACTTCACAATTGTGCCTTGGCCCGTCGTTACTTGACCGAAGCGGGAGTAACTGTCTTGGAGCCCCTCACCGGAACGGCCAGTCACGATGAAGAACTGCGAGCCGTTGGTGTTAGGCCCCGAATTCGCCATAGCCACTGAGTAGAGCGGGTACGGACCCGTCGGTAGTTCGTCGGCGAAGGAGTAGCCCGGGCCACCGGAACCTGTCCCAGTGGGGTCGCCGGTCTGGACCATAAAGCCCGGAATGGCACGGTGGAAGATGATGCAGTTGAAGTACTTGTGATTCGCCAGGTAGACGAAGTTGTTGGTCGTCTTCGGTGCATTGACGGCGTCCAGCGAGATAGTGAAGCTTCCAGCCGTGGTCACGACATCAGCGAAGTACGTCTTCGACGTCTTGATGGTCATCGCCGGAGCGCTGGCCCAGTGGAGGTTGTGGGCTCGTGCCGACGTACTAGACGGACAGCCGGCCTGACGAGCGAGCGCGTCGGCCTGGATCTGGCTGACGGCCGCTGGGGCGGACGTTGTGGAAACTGAGGTTGTGGTGGAGGTCGTGGTGGAGCTGGTAGTGGTCGAAACCAGGGGGGTCGAGAGGTTGCTCTTGATCAACAGGATTGAACCAACCACGGCGACGGCTACGGCGACTGAGACGCCGATGCGGCGAATGAGACGCTGACGCTTGGCCTGTCGGCGCTCTTGTTCGACTTTCTGTCGACGGGCTTCTTTATGGCGGGCACGCTTGGCATTTGGCACGAACGCAATCCTACCCCCGAGCTTGAAATGAGAGCCGGAGCGCGACCGGTAGTTTTAGACCATGGCTTTAGTGGTCCAAAAGTATGGCGGCACCAGCGTGGGGGATGCCGAACGCATCCGCGCCGTCGCTGAACACGTCGCTCGAACCGTCCGTGGTGGCGACCAGGTTGTCGTGGTCGTTTCGGCCATGGGCAAGTCCACTGATGATCTCCTACGCCTCGCTGACGAAGTTTCGTCGGTCAAGCCCAAGCGCGAACTCGACATGCTGCTCACCGCCGGTGAACGTATTTCTATGTCACTGGTCTCGATGGCCCTCGCTGGACAGGGCTTAAAGACGGCCTCGTTTACTGGTTCACAGGCCGGCATCATTACCGACACCGATCACACCCGCGCCAAGATTCTCGAAATTCGCCCTGACCGTATTGAAGAAGCGCTACGTGACGGCTACACCCCCGTGGTCGCTGGGTTCCAAGGCGTCTCCACTGATCGCGATATCACCACTCTCGGTCGAGGTGGTTCGGACGTCACGGCAGTAGCGCTGGCCGCGGCGTTGAAGGCCGATGTTTGTGAGATCTATACCGACGTCACGGGCGTCTACAGCGCCGACCCGCGCGTGGTGCCTAACGCTCGCCGACTCGCCAAGATTTCGTTTGACGAAATGATGGAGATGGCCGCCACCGGTGGTCGAGTTTTGATGTTGCGCTCCGTGGAGTTTGCTCGCCGCCATGGCGTGCCCCTGCACGTGCGTTCAAGTTTCACCTGGGAGCCTGGCACCTGGGTCGTTGAGGAGGAATTATCCATGGAAGAAGCAGTCGTCTCGGCCGTAACCGATGACACCTCAGAAGCCAAGATCACCGTAGCGAATGTGCCCGACCGTCCCGGTTTGGCAGCGCGCCTGTTCCGTGAGCTTGCGGACAAGGGCATCAATCTCGACATGATCGTCCAGAACACCTCCGAACACGGCACAACCGATATCTCCTTCACGGTGGAAAAGGGCGACGCCGAAGCGGCTCGTCTTGCGTGCGAAGGTGTTCGCGAACTCCTGGAGATTGGTGAAATCACGGCCGACCTCGGTATTGGACGAGTCACCCTGGTTGGCGCCGGCATGAAGTCGAACGCCGGAATCACCGCGAAGATGTTTGAGACCTTGGCCTCACACGACATCAACATCGAGATGATTTCAACCTCGTCTATTCGCATTTCGACGATTATCCGTGGCGATCGTGTTGTTGAAGCCGTCCGCGCACTCCACACCGCCTTCGGCTTAGACGCCTAATTCTCTAGGCTGTAGCTATGCGCATTGGCATTGTTGGAGCAACCGGTCAAGTCGGGTCTGTTATGCGGACCCTACTTATTGAGCGCAACGTTCCCGTCGAATCCATTCGGTTTTTTGCATCTGCCCGTTCGGCCGGCTCCACGATTGAGTGGCGCGGGCAATCGATTGTTGTCGAGGATGTCGCCACGGCCGATCTCTCCGGTCTCGACGTCGTTCTCGGGGCCGCTGGCGCTACAGCTTCTAAGGACTTTGCGCCTCGATTCGCCGCCACCGGCGCCATCGTCGTAGACAACTCCTCGGCGTGGCGTATGGATGACGACTGTCCACTCGTAGTGCCAGAAGTGAACGCGCACGAACTCAATCACATCACTAAGGGCATCGTTGGAAACCCCAACTGCACCACCATGGTGGCCATGCCGGTCATGATGCCACTGCACCTCGAAGCCGGGCTGCTCTCGATGACGATTGCGAGTTATCAGGCCGTTTCCGGAGCGGGACGAGATGGCGTTGATGAGCTCGCTAATCAGGTCGAAGCATCGATTTCGGCCGGCGACATTCGGAACCTGACATTCGACGGAGCAGCACTGCCGACGGGAACACCAAACAAGTTCCCCCGACCGATTGCGCACAACGTGATTCCTCTTGCCGGCCAACTCGTCGGCGACGGCTCGCTCGAGACCAACGAAGAGCAGAAGTTTCGCGATGAGAGTCGCAAGATTATGAATATCCCGTCACTGCTCGTTTCGGCGACCTGTGTTCGTGTGCCCATCTTCACGGGTCATTCCTTGGCGATCACCGCGTCCTTCGAACGACCAATCTCGCCGGAGCGGGCCACTGAACTGCTTCGTGACGCGGCTGGCGTGGTGTTGACGGATATTCCAACGCCACTCCAAGTGGCCGGGCAGGATCCCAGCTACGTGGGTCGTATTCGCCGAGCTGAGAGCGTGCCGAACGGCTTGAGCCTCTTCATTGTTGGTGACAATCTCCGTAAGGGTGCCGCGCTCAACGCGGTCCAGATCGCCGAGGAGTTGGCGCGGCGCTAGTTGTTAGAAGGGCTGACACGACGACGAGCCAGGTTGACACAGTGGTCACCAAATCGCTCGTAGAAGCGAGCCGTCATCGCTACTTCAACGGCCACCGGCACACTCATTGCACCACTCACGAGTTCCGCGGTCAGCGCTACGTGTAGTTCATCGATTTCATCATCAATATCTTCGATGTCGCTTGTGGCGTCGATGCGGTCATCCAAGATCGCGTCCGTCGCTGCGCGCCAGATAGATGAGCAGACCTCGCCCATGCGTTCCACGAGACCTCGACTGCGAGGACTCATTTCAGCACCCAGGCCCCGTGCGGCACGCCGGGCGATATGTTCGGCGAGGTCGCCATTGCGTTCGATCTCGGGAAGGATGCGCAGCAGGGTGAGCAGCTCCTTGCGGTCTTCGAGGCTGGGGGACTCCGCGGCCATGAGGAGCGACTCTACGGAACGAATGAGGGATTTAACGAGACGGTCGATCTCTTCGTCCTGCTTCACGATCTGCTTGGCCATCTCCCGGTCACCGGATAAGAGGGCGACCGTGGCGCCAGTAATGGACTCACCGACGAGGGCAAAGACTCGCAGTGTGGTCGCTCGCAACTCCTCGGAGACAACCGAGGTGGCCTCAGCGGGTACTTCGCCTCGAGAGAAGAGTGACCTATTCATAGGGGGAGATTACTTCTGTCCTAGGTGATTCGTATTGTGGTTGTAGTTCCGAGTGATGGAGATTTCATGATTGCCGCAATTGCCGCCGCCGTAGCCGGCTTGATTATTGGTTTTCTCGTGGCCAACGTGCGATCGAGTGCGCGCCAGGGCTCCCAACGGGCCGAACTGGCCACCGTCACCGCTGAACGCGACGCGGCCAGTGCTTCGGCCACTATTGCCACGGACCAGCTCGAGCGAGAACGGCTACAACACGCCGACGCGATGAAGAACATGCGCGACGCCTTCCAGGTCGCAGCCACCGAGGCGCTCGGTACCGTGGTGGCCCAACAGAGCGAGCAGCAAGAGGCCGTGCTGAAGCAACGTGAGGCAAAGTTGGATGACCGACTCCGCCCGCTCTCTGATGCACTACTGCAGTATCGCGAGCAGGTCGAGAAGATGAATGTGGACCGAGCGACTTCCTTTGAGTCTTTGTCCAAGACGACTTCACGCCTGATGGAGCTGCAAGATCGCTCCATCAGCGAGACGGAACGTCTCAATCGCATACTCGGTCGCGAAAAAGACCGCGGTAGTTGGGGTGAAAACCAGCTGGAGAACATCTTCCGCCTGTCGGGCATGGAGCCGTACATCGATTACATGACCCAGCTCACGGTGACTCAGGACGCCAAGAACGTGCGCCCTGACGCCGTAGTACGACTCCCCGGACGGGGCAACTTCGCGATTGACTCCAAGGCGCCACTGGCTGACTACGACACGTACTTGGCCGCCGAGACACCTGAACAACAGGCCGAAGCCGCCAAGGTGTTTGCGGCCACGGTCAAGCGACACATTCAGCAACTCACGTCCAAGTCCTACTACGACTACATCAAGCCTTCCCCGGATTTTGTCGCGTGCTTCATTCCTAGTGACAACGTGCTCTCCACCGCGCTCAGTGGTGACCAGGACCTGTGGAACTTTGCCGTTCGCAGCAAAGTGCTCCTCTGTGGCCCCTCGTCACTTATGGGCATGCTGTGGTCGGTGGCCTACGGCTGGCGCCAATCGCAGTTGCAAGAAAACGCCCAGGAGATCATGGACCTCTCCGAGACGCTCCATCAGCGCATCAGTGTGGCCTACGGTCACTTTCACGAATTGAGCCGCTCACTGGGCACCACGGTGAAGAGTTACAACAAGCTGGTGGACTCGATGGAGTCCCGACTCCTTGTCACGATTCGCACCATGGAGACCAAGGGCGTGAAGAGCAAAGCCGACATTAAGGAAGTCGATGCGCTCGTGGAGTTGCCTCATGATCCCAATCCCGACAAATGGCCCGTTGCGCCTGCCCTACCTCTTGCCGCCCTGGAGGCGGAAATAGTCGAACTTCCGCTCGAGGCCGAGTAGCGAACTATTTACTGACTAGGTTCTCTCCGTGGCGAGCAGGGGTGAATTACGAAGACGGCGACAGCTGCGCGTACTTGTTGTCGTCATCGTTGTGGTGACGGTGGGAACGTTCGCTCGTGACGTGATTCGCGCCGCTCACGACTCGCAATCGGCACGAGCCTCTCGCAACACAACCTTTGGTACCTTGGCTCGCGAGCTCATCCGCGAAGGTGCGACATTGGACCACGACACGCTCGTAACGCTGCAGCAGGCGACCACGATGTCACGTAGTGACTTCGTAGATGCTTGGGACCAGCTAGAAGCTCGCGCTCGTCAGGTGACCCTGGACGCCGCACGACTCCAGGTGCCGACTGTTGATCGCCAGCTCAATGTTCTGCTGGCCGACGTGATGACTCAGCGAGTTTCAAGCTGGGAAGTCATCCGCAATTCCGTTCTGACACCTCTCGGCATTGGCGCCACCCCGTCCTCATCAGGTTCGCTGGCGAGTGCGCTGGCCACCATCACGGCTACTAACGAGCAGTGGAGCGCCGCGCACGGCCGATTGCATCGAGCACCCGGCCATGTTCGGTTGCCAGTTAGCGAATGGACTTTGCCGGCGAATGACGTAACCGGTCTGATCGCCACGGCCGTGCAGCAGGTGAGACTGCGGGCGTCAGCAACGGTCTCTATCAATGCCGTATCAATTGACCCCCAGCCGCTGCCGTCGAATGCGGCTCAGTTGGTCCTGCTCGCCCGTGAGCAGATTGCCGTTGGTGTTTCTCTCCGCAATGTCTCTTCGACCGACACGACCGTGACCGTGCACCTCGTACTGGCCCCCGACCAACACTCCGGCGTTCCCGTGACGCAGTCGATGAACGTACTCCTCCCGAAACAGTCCAATGCGGCCGTTTTGTTTGATTCCGTGGCCATTCAGGCGTCAGAACATGGGGTCTTTCGTATCTGGGTAACCGGCGCTCGGCCCAGTTCACCCGGATTGGCGAGTCGTTTTTACAGCTTCAAAGTGGCCTCAGCCGGTTGATTTGTAGACACGGTTTAACTAAACCTCTACGATGGTGATTGGCTATTTGTGCGAAAGAAGGCAACCGTGCCACAGACCATCACCGTCACCGATAATCGGACTGGTGAGTCTTACGAACTCCCCATCGAGAACGGGGGCATTGCCGCGAAGGATTTCGCTAAAGCCGTTCCCGGCGTTTGGTTCTACGACCCCGCTTTCATGCAGACCGCCGCGGCGGAAAGCGCTATCACGTACCTCGATGGTGAGGCCGGTATCTTGCGATACCGCGGCTACCCCATCGAGCAGTTGGCCGAAAAGTCGACCTATCTCGAAGTGGCGTATCTGCTCCTACACGGTGAACTTCCCAACGTAGAACAGGCCGAAGCGTGGAAAAAGGAAGTGACGTATCACACCTTTATTCACGAAAACGTTCGTAAGCGTTTCCTCGAAGGATTCAACTACGACGCACACCCCATGGGCATGATGGTTTCGGCAGTCGCTGCGCTGTCGACGTATTACAAGGACGCGAAGGACATAGACAACCCGGCAATCTTGCATAAGCAGATTGTTCGCCTGATTGCCAAGATGCCCACACTGGCCGCCGCCGCTCACCGCTTCAGCGTGGGCATGCCGTTCGTTTACCCGGACAACTCGCTGGGTTACGCCGAGAACTTCCTCTCCATGATGTGGAAGGTCGCCGAGCCGCGTTACGAACCAGACCCCGTATTGGCCCGCGCTCTTGACGTGCTCTTTATTCTTCACGCCGACCACGAACAGAACTGTGGCACGACCGCGATGCGCGTCGTCGGTAGTGCACACGCCGATCCCTATTCGGCCGCTGCTGCAGCCACGTCGGCCCTCTACGGTCCCCGCCACGGCGGCGCCAACGAGCAGGTCTTGCGCATGTTGAAAGAAATCGGTTCAATCGAGAATGTGCCCGGCTTCATCGAAGACGTCAAGGCCGGCAAGGGCAAGCTTCAGGGCTTTGGCCATCGTGTCTACAAGAACTTCGATCCCCGGGCCGAGATTATTAAGCGCACGGCCGACGACGTCTTCAAGGTGACGGGTAAGAACCCATTGCTCGACATAGCTCTCAAGCTCGAAGAAGTTGCCCTGCAGGATGACTACTTCCGTTCGCGCAAGCTCTACCCCAACGTGGACTTCTACTCCGGCTTGATCTATCAGGCCATGGGTTTCCCCATCGAGATGTTTACGGTGTTGTTCGCCATTCCCCGCATGTCGGGTTGGCTGGCCCACTACACCGAGCTGCTCGGCCAAGACGCCAAGATTGCGCGACCCCGCCAGCTCTACACCGGCTCAGACAAGCGTGACTACGTCCCAATGGCTCAGCGCTAGTACGGCGAGTCGAGAGTACGACACTCACGTTTCGCGTCCGCAGTAGTTGTTCGGCGGAAGGCGCTTAGCTCTGGCGAGGCGTAACGATACGGGTGAGACCCTCTTGCACCATTGAGACGCAGAGTTCGCCGGACCGATTGAAGAGGAAGCCGCGTGCGACACCACGAGCCCCGTGGGCAATTGGTGAGTCCATGTCGTAGAGCAACCACTCGTCAGCCTTCACTTGACGGTGGAACCACATGCAGTGGTCCAAACTCGCGCCCATAAAGGTGCCGTCATCCCAGCGGATGTCGTGGGGACCCAAGATGGCATCGAAGAGACTCATATCACTGGCGTAGGTAACGACGCACGCGTGCAGAAGTTGGTCGTCAGCCAACGTCCCATCGGCCTTGATCCACACTTGCTTGGTGGGTTCGCGAGGGCGAGTTGGGCTCCAAGGGAGTTCGCCGATAAAACGCTGGTCAATGGGGTGTTGACGCTTAAACCATTCGTCAATGTCTTGACCGTTGCTGGCCGCCTTGATGCGTTCAAACAAGGTGGGGATGGTCTCGGGCTGTTCAACGTCTGGAGCGGCGATTTGATGGTCGAGACCATCTTCTTCAGTGTGGAAGCTGGCCTGCATGTTGTAGATGGCGCGGCCGTGCTGGATAGCTACGACTCGCCGAGTGGTGAAGCTCTTGCCGTCTCGGATTCGGTCGACTTCGTAGAGAATCGGCACCTTGGGGTCGCCGGGCCGGAGAAAGTATGAGTGCAGTGAGTGCACACGACCCTGGTCGACCGTCCGACCTGCGGCCATCAGGGCTTGGGCGGCGACTTGGCCCCCGAAGACCCGCTGGCGTTCTTCGTCGGGCTGGGTTCCACGAAAGATATTGACTTCAATGGTTTCGAGGTCGAGGAGGTGGACGAGAAAGTCGAGAGCTTCAGACACGGGTACATCGTAGGGGAGACTGCATTTTGCTAATCGGCGGTCTATCGTAAACAAGTGACCACAGCACTGACATTTCCACAAGGATTCCTCTGGGGGACCGCCACGGCGGCGCACCAGATCGAAGGCAATAACACCAACTCTGACTGGTGGCGCTTCGAGCACGAGGCGGGCCGGGTGAAAGAGCCCAGTGGGGATGCCTGCGACTCGTTTCACCTCTACGAACGGGACCTCGACATCGTGGCCTCCCTTGGTCTCAACAGTTATCGCTTCTCCATTGAGTGGGCCCGTATTGAGCCGGCCGAGGGTGAGTTCTCACGCGCCTCGCTGAACCACTACCGGCGCGTCCTCGAGGCCTGCATTGCTCGCGGTCTCACCCCAGTTGTGACCCTGCACCACTTCACGTTGCCGCAGTGGGTGGCGGATGCCGGTGGCTTTGAGTCACCAAAAATCGTTCAGTGGTTGGGCCGTTACGCCCAACAGGTTGGTCGAGCACTCGGTGATCTCATTGGCGTGGGCTGCACCATCAATGAGCCGAACATCGTTTCGGTGATGGGCTATCGCTATGGAGTTTTCCCGCCGGCCGTTTCCGATCCCGCGCGTTACGTGGCCGTGCACGAGGCGATGCGCGCATCGCATAACGCCATGGTCGATGGTCTGAAGTCCGGCGGCGGTAACTACCCGGTGGGACTCACGCTCTCAATGTCCGAGTACGTAGCTCTCGAGGGTGCGGAAGATCGGATGCTCAAGATTCGACTCGAGATGGAAGACAAGTATCTCGAGGGTGTTCGGGGGAATGACTTTATTGGTGTGCAGTGCTACTCCAAGTCCATCATCGCCCCTCCGGGAGTGCCGGACAACTACGACGGCGACGTGACGGACATGGGCTACCCCTATTGGCCCCAGTGTGTCGAGCACACGATCCGACGGGCTGCGGCCGTTACTGGCATTCCGGTAATCATGACCGAGAACGGGATTGCGACGAGTGACGACACGCGACGCATTGCGTACCTCGATGCGGCACTGCGCGGTCTGCACAACTGTCTTACTGACGGTGTCGACGTTCGTGGCTACTACCAGTGGAGTTTGTTAGACAACTTTGAGTGGGTCTTGGGCTACTCGATGCGGTTCGGTATCGTTGACGTGGATCGGACGACTTTCGAGCGCACTCCCAAGCCTTCGGCCCACTGGTTTGGCTCAATCGCCAAGAGCAACGCCCTTAACTAGGGGGCGCACCGGCGAGTAGTGTGAGTCCAATGCGGAAGCGGTTAGAAGACCTCGTTGCGTGGTCTAAGACTCACGAAGGCAAGAAGCTCATTCGGTTCGCTTCGGTTTCGGCAATCTCAACGGTCGTCTCCTTCACGACTATTTCGATCGTCTACGGAACAAAGTTGGTGAACGGCGAAATTGCGAGCACCGTGGTCGGAAACATGGTGGCCACCATTCCCTCGTACTACCTCAACCGCACCTGGACCTGGGGCAAAACGGGCCGCTCACACTTTCGTCGCGAAATCCTGCCCTTCTGGCTCATGGCCGTGCTGGGCACAACCTTTTCTATTTTTGGCGCCACTCTGGCGAAGCACGTGATTTCGACTAACCACTTGCACCACCTGGTGGCTACGGCCATCGTGGCCTTCGCCAACTTAATCAGCTTTGGAATTTTCTGGGTGCTGAAGCTCAAGGTCTTCAACCGAATTTTTCACGTCGACGAACTCGCCGAAATAGATGAGCACCTCGTCGTCGAGGAAGCGAACCCGACGAACTAGTCGCGGAAGTTGTTGAACTGCAAGGGGACTTCTATGTCCGACTCGCGGCACAACTGCATGACGGCCTGAAGGTCGTCCCGTTGTTTTCCGGTTACGCGGACCTGATCACCCTGGATGGACGAGCTGACGTTCTTTAGACCACTGTCTTTAATCATTTTGTTGATCTTCTTGCCTACTTCTTGGGAGATACCGGCCTTCAGTGTGATCTTCTGCCGGGCGGTGCCCTTGGTGGCTTCTTCGATCTTGCCGGCGTCGAGCGTCTTGAGTGAGACGTTGCGCTTGACCATCTTCTCTTCCAGAAGTTGGTAGAGGGCTCGGATG
>JBAXMO010000009.1:0-22428 GCA_037134255.1 Actinomycetes bacterium
GGAAAGGAGAAGAATTGCTTCATAAGAAAAATGCTACTAATCAAATAGCATTTTGGCAATAGGTCTACCGGAACAGCAGATTCAATGACGTGGCGAGCCCGATCGTCACTATCAAGATCCGAACCGTAACTGGCCGGAGGCGTCGGATGAGCTTGGTGCCGAAGTAGCCACCGATCAAGGTTCCGAAAAACAGCATGATGACTGCCTCGGCCACAAGGTGGCCTCGCAACAGAAATATCAGAGCCGCGGCGGCGTTGATAATCGTTGAGAGTGCGCTACGTAGCCCCTGGAGCGTGTCAAGGTCGTCGGGCAGTGTCAAGCCCATGAGCGCCAGCAGCATGATCCCGAGTCCGGCTCCGAAGTAACCCCCGTAGACCGAAATAACGAACATGCCGCTATGGAGCGCCCGCGTGCGAAGACCGTGGTGGCCCAAATGGGCGATGCGCCGAGTGATGGCTGGGCCCGTGGCAAAGAGGAGTGTCGCCGCGAGAATCAGCCACGGAACAATGACGCGAAACGTCTCGGGTCGTCCGAGGAGGAGGAGCGATGCGCCCGTAGCAACGCCCGCGAGGCAGGCGGGGAGTAACTGACGAACGAGCGGCCACCGTTGCGTCAATTCCTGCCGGTACCCCCGAATACCCCCTACGTAGGAGGGGAGGACCCCCACGGATGACGAGACGTTGGCCTGTAGGGCCGGTACGCCCAGAGCCAGCATTGTGGGGAATGTGATGAAGGTGCCACCCCCGGCAATGCCATTCGAGATTCCGGCGGCGATGCCCGCCAATAAATAGATGGTCAGTCGCCAACCGATTGGCAGAGAATTGGCGATCATGATTACTACTCTACGAAGGTGTGGATAAGAACAACATCATCACGATGAATGCAGAACTGATTGTTCCGATCGACCAACCCCACGACCTCATTCGTGCGGCTGGTGGTGTTTTGTTCCGCACGTCTCGTCGTGGCCGTGACAAAGTGGCTGTGGTCTACCGTGAAGCCCGTGGCGACTGGACCTTCCCCAAGGGGAAGCTCGACGAAGGTGAATCCTTTGAAGAAGCCGCTCTCCGAGAAGTTTTTGAAGAGACTGGGATTACGGCCGAGATTCGACGGTTTATCGGTTCTACGAACTACACCCACCGCAAAGGTCGGCCAAAAATTGTGGCCTACTACCTCATGGACTCCATCAGCGGCGAGTTCGCTCCCAACGAAGAAGTAGACGAGCTCCGCTGGGTGACGCTTGATGAAGCGTTTGAACTTTTGACATGGGACCGAGACCAAGAACTTATTGAGCTCTTGCGGCTTCTGCCCGAGTTCCGCGCTACTGCGTCTTAGACACCCGCGATAAGAAGTCAATCGTTTCCGGTTGACCGGGGTTGTCAAAAAACTGTTTGGCGGGGGCCACTTCGACCAACCGACCGGCATCTAACAGCGCCACCCGATGCGCCACGTCACGGGCGAACTGCATCTCGTGGGTCGCGATCAGCATCGTGGTGCCTTGCATCGCTAGATCGGACAGTAACTCCAACACCTCACCCACGAGTGTGGGGTCGAGAGCGCTGGTCACTTCATCCAGCAGCAATACGTCAGGCTGCATGGCCAATGCTCGAGCGATGGCTACGCGCTGTTGTTGACCCCCAGAAAGCTGGTCGGGATAGTCGTCACTTCGAGTGCCGAGTCCGATCCGTCCTAGGAGTTCGTGAGCCTCACCTTCAACTTCATGGCGAGGGCGGCCCAGGGCCCGCAAGGGCCCGAGTGTGATGTTGTCGAGAACATTCAGATGGGGAAAGAGGTTGAAGGCTTGAAAGACGATGCCGATGTGACGGCGAACGAGATCAACATCGATGCGTTCGTCGAGGAGCGACTGCCCTTGAAAGATGATGTCACCCTGTTCGATATGTTCGAGCAGATTGATGCACCGTAGCAAGGTGGACTTGCCCGATCCGGAACTCCCCAAGAGGCAGACCACTTCGTGTGCCTGCAGTTCGAGTGTGACGCCGTGGAGCACGGTGCGCTGGTCGAACTGCTTATGGACGTTGCGCAGTTCAATCATGGGGCTGCTCATGAGACGAAGGCCAGACGCTTTGATCGGTCACGATCGATTAGTCGATCAGTGAGCCGAGTCATCGGAATCGTGAGCAGCAAGAAGAGCAGCGAAGCCACGGTGTAGCCCGCAAAGTTAAAGTTGAGAGAACCGTAGATGTGTGCTGCTTGCGTGGCATCGACAATCCCCAACGTTGAGACCAACGCGGTGTCCTTCTGTAATGAGATGAAGTCGTTCAGCAAGGGTGGAATTACGTTGCGGATCGCTTGCGGCAAGACGACGTAACGCATGGTGGCCCCCTGTCGCAGGCCAATCGCTCGGGCGGCTACGAGTTGGTTGGTGGCGACGGAGTTAATGCCGGCGCGGTAGACCTCGGCAACGTAAGCGCTGTAGGTAATAGTCAGGGCAATGCAGGCGTACACCGCAGGTGATTGTTGAGATATCCAACCCAAGTCCATACCGGGCATGCCGTAACCAACGGCAAAGAGCACGAGGATGACCGGAATACCACGAAAGAAATCGGTGTAGATGGTGGAAAGCAGGCGAAGGGGAGTCAGAATCGGTGACGAACTCATGCGCACGACAGCAATCACTAGTCCAAAAATCAAGACGAGAATCTCGCACACGATGAACATCCATATGTTGGTGAGAAATCCTCTCCAGATTGCCGAGAGGCCCTCACTCGGATCGCCAATAAATGCGCGCCAAGCGTGACTCGGGCTGAGGAAGAATTCGCGCACGGCCCTTCCGCCAGGGGCCATCCACAATGCGAAAGCGACCACGGCGATTACCGACAGCGTCGAAGCGATACTCGCCCAGCGAGCGTGTTGGCTATTGCTGAAGCGGCGATGACGGGCTACAAAAAGATGTGGCGCCCCCGGCCCAGAGTTCTGAGTCGAAGGCGCCACAAACGTAAAGATTTGTACTTGTTACTTAAGCAGTGGTACTGAGGTGTAGTCGCTGAGGTACTGGGTCGCGAGACGCTTCAACGTGCCGTCAGCCTTAAGGGCGGCGATAGCCGAGTTGACGCAAGCGACGAGGTTGGAGTTCTTCTGGAAGGTAACGCCGTAGTGCTCACCAACCGACTTGAACTGTCCAATCTGCTTGGCCAGTGGGTCGCCCGCTTCCGTCGTGATCTGGTAGTTGACCATGTAGTTGCCGGTTGGCGTGTCGACCACGATGGCATCAATTTGCTTCGACTGCAGTGCAGCCACGGCGAGGTCGAGCGTGTTGTACGCACGGGGTGTGGTCTTGGGCTTGATGTACTTCGTGATGTACGACATACCCGTTGTGCCCACCTGGTCGCCGAACTTGGCGTTCTTCAGGCCCGCCAGAGTTTTGACGTTCGCGTACTTGCTGGACTTCAGCACAACAACTGACTGCTGCACGTCGTAGTAGCTGTTCGAGAAAGCCACGGTCTTGGCACGCTCTGGCGTGTAGGAGATTTCGTTGATGTCAAAGTCGTAGGCCTTGGCACCGGGGGCGTAGCTCGAATCGAACGGCACGGTGGTCCACTGAACCTTGGCGTTCGTGAAACCAAGCTTGCGGGCTAGGGCGTAGGTGAATGCTGCTTCGTAACCCCCACCATTGGTTGGTGTGTTGTTTGAGAACCAAGGCTCCCAGACGGGGTTGTCCGTTCCAACGGTGAGCTTGCCAGCAGTCTTGTAGGTCGCAGTGTTGCAACCCTTCAGACTGGTCGTGGCGCTGGCGGTAGATGCCAACGTGGCGGCGGTCAGCGCGGTGGCGCTTAAGGCGCCGGCAAGTGCGAGTCGAAGTGCACGCATGGTTCCAACTTTCTCGGGTCTGTAAATACTGAGCCCAATACTAATTACAAGTGAGCCGCAGCGCTCTAGGAACGTGGAATCGTCAGAAAGATTTCGTCGGCCGAGGGGCGAAGTGCCGGCATTCTCCCTATTTTGTCGTCTGTGACCGCCACGCCCAGTGAGGGTGAGCCAGTTGCCCTGTAGGCAATCGACGCCTCGAGGCGGTCTCACCCCTAACAGTCACGGATCGATTTCCCTCTTGAATTGAGGCGTCATGATTGACAGGCGGGCTCTTTCGGAGTTCAGCAAGTAGGGCTAAGATGAACGTCCTGGAGAGGTGGGTGAGTTCGGTTTAAACCACATTCCTGCTAAGAATGCGGCCTGCGAAAGTGGGCCCGAGGGTTCGAATCCCTCCCTCTCCGCCAGGAAGTATCAATCGCAGTAACGACGTAACTGGGATAAGGGGCACAATGCGGTATTGGGTTGAGACCCTGGGATGCCCCAAGAACCACGTCGACTCGGACAAGTTGTCGGGTCTACTTGGTGGCCAGGGCTACGTGCCGGCCGATTCGGCCGAAGAGGCCGATCTGGTCGTCGTGAATACGTGCGCCTTTATTGAATCGGCTCGTGAAGAGTCCATTGAAACCGTTCTCGAGATGGCTGACCGCAAACTCGACGGAGCCCGCCTGGTGGTTACGGGTTGCATGGCCGAGCGCTACCGTGACGAACTCGCCGAGGCGCTTCCAGAAGTCGATCTCGTGGCTGGTTTTGGTGAGAGCCTGACCACTTCGACACCAGTGAAACTGGGGCAGCGACCCAAGTCTGACTTCGACCTACTCAATCTGCCCCGCCCCGCCGCTACGGCCCCGTGGGCCTATTTGAAAATCGCCGAAGGGTGTGACCGTCGCTGTGGCTTCTGCGCGATTCCGACCTTCCGTGGTGACCAACGCTCACGCAGCACTCAGGACCTACTCACCGAAACCCGGGGACTCGTTTCTAGTGGCGTGAAAGAACTGGTACTCATCGCCCAAGACCTCGCCAGCTGGGGTAACGATCGCCGACGCCACGCCCTTGGCGAGGCCGTGGAAGTTCTCGACGAAGGTGGCACGCAGCCACTGGTGGAATTGACTCGTCAACTGACGGGTGAAGTTGAGCGTCTCCGACTCTTGTACCTCTACCCGTCGGGCTTGACCTCGTCGTTGATTGAAACAATTCTCGCGACTGGCGTTCCCTACTTCGACCTGTCGCTCCAACACGTCTCACGTCCTCACGTTCGTCGCATGAAGCGATGGGGTGACGGGGACCGCTTCTTAGAACGTATCGATGCCATTCGTCGTGCTGAGCCCAACGCCGCTTTCCGTTCCTCATTCATCCTTGGGTACCCCGGTGAAACTGAAGATGATCACTCCCAGCTCTTGGAGTTTGTCGAGGCCGCCCAATTGGATTGGGCCGGCTTCTTCCCGTATTCCGCGGAGACCGGCACCACGGCCGCCGCCATGGACAATCAAATCCCCTCCGAACTGGCGATGGAACGTCTGCGTGAAGTGAGTGAACTGCAAGACACCATCACGGCCCGTAAGCGTGATGATTTGGTCGGGACAACGCAGCGACTCTTGATTGATGAGCCGGGTATCGCGCGCAGCGTGCGTGAATGCCCCGAAATTGACGGCGTTATCTTGGTAGATGACCAAATACCTGTTGGGTCGATGGTTGACTGTCTGATTGTGGGCAGCCAGGGAACCGATCTTGAAGCGAGACTGGTATGAGTGACCAAAAGAAGACGTACGGCGAGACGGCCCTGCTGACGCCGGCCAATCTCTTAACGGCCTTTCGCCTCTTTATCACGCCCGTCTTCATCTGGTTAATTGTCTCTACCGGGGCATCGTGGATCTCCACTGTGGTTGGTTTCATCGCCGCCGTTTCGGACTACTTCGACGGCATCGTGGCGCGACGCCAGGGCACGACACGCTCGGGTGCATTTCTCGATCCGCTCGCCGACAAAGTAGTGGTGCTTGGTTCGCTCTACGCCCTCGTATACGAGCACTTCATGTGGATTGTGCCCGTGTTGATCATCACGGCCCGCGAACTGTGGATGACCTGGTATCGCAGCAAGATGAGCAAGAAGGGCATTTCGATTCCAGCCGGTTCGTTGCCGAAAATCAAGACAGTGGTCCAAGACCTCGCTATCGCCTTCTGTGTCATTCCTGGAGTCACTGATGTTCACTGGCTCACCGTTGGAACGTTGTGGGTTGCGGTCACGCTTACCATCATCACGGGTTATCAGTACTACGTCGGCGGCAAGAAGTTGGTGGTCCAGTGAGAGTTGAAATTGTCGCAGTCGGAACTGAGCTACTGCTCGGTCAGATTGCCGATACCAACTCCCAGTGGCTCGGCGAGCAGCTCGCCGCTAACGGCATTGCCTGTCACTTCCACCAGCACGTCGGTGACAACCACGATCGCATTGTTCTCGCTTTCCGCACTGCGCTAGCGCGTAGTGACGCGGTCATTGTCTGTGGGGGTCTCGGTCCCACCCAAGACGACATCACCCGAGATGCCATCGCGGAAGTCATGAACGTGCCGCTCGAGCGTCGCGAAGAACTGGTAGCAGTGATTCAAGCGATGTTCTCCTCGCGCGGCCGGACGATGCCCGACAACAATCTTTTGCAGGCCGACGTCCCTCGCGGAGCGAGCATCATTGAACAGCGCCGCGGCACGGCCCCAGGCCTGATCTGCCCCGTGGGCCAAAAGGTCATCTACGCCGCGCCTGGTGTTCCCTACGAACTCTCAGAAATGTTTGAACGTGCCATCCTGCCCGACCTCAAGATGCGGGCGGGCGCCTCCTCGGTCATCACGAGTCGCGTCTTGAAGACGTGGGGCGCTAGCGAGTCAGCACTCGCCGAAGCACTCGCGAGTCGATTCGATGCTCTGGTTGACGACGATCGGGTAACGATTGCTTTTCTGGCCTCCGGTATCGAAGGCATCAAGGTCCGCATCACGGCCCGCGGTGATGATGACGCTCACGCTCAAACGCTTCTGGACGCTGAAGAGCAAGTTGTCCGGGCCGTCTTGAATGCCGCCTTCGGTGACATTATTTTCGGCACCGACGATGAAACCATGGAGTTCGCGGTCGCCCAACAGCTACTCGAACAAGGCTTGACGCTCAGTCTCGCCGAATCACTGACCGGTGGACTCGTGGCCAGTCGCCTCGTCAACGTGGAGGGTGCCTCGAAGTGGTTCCGCGGTGGTGTGGTTAGTTACGCCTCGGACGTGAAGTACGAGCTCCTAGGACTCACCCCTGGCCCCGTTGTCTCAGCTGAAGCGGCCGAAGCCATGGCGCGCGGCGCTCGTCGCGTTTTGGGTTCCGACGTGGGCTTGGCCTTCACCGGTGTGGCCGGTCCCGACAGCCAAGACGGTCACGCTCCGGGCACCGTGTTCATTGGCTGGTCGCTCGGTGCCGAAAGTGGCAGCACGATGTTGCAACTACCAGGTGATCGTCCTCGCATTCGTGCCTACAGCGCCATCAGTGGACTCGATGTACTTCGTCGTGTCCTTGATGGTCAGCGATAAGTTCAAAACCAACCAACTAGGGAGCAGTTATGAGTTCACTTCGCCCACACGCAGCGCCCGAAGAGCTGGGGTTTGATTCTCACCGACTTTCCCGTATTGACGACTTCTTTAACGACTTCGTCGACCAGCGCAAGCTCTCTGGTTGGCTCGCTACCGTTTCGCGCGGCGGGCAATTGGCCTACGTCGGCAAGGGTGGCCACGCCGACCGCGAATTAGATAAGCCAGTCCAAGACGACACCATTTGGCGAATCTATTCAATGACCAAGCCCATCACCACGATTGCGGCGATGATGCTGCACGAAGAGGGCAAGTTCGATTTGAACGATTCGGCGGGTAAGTGGATCGAAGCCCTCCGTGAGCCTCGCGTCTATTCCGGTGGAGCTCCTGCCAACCCCACCACGGTGGCGGCCACTGAGCCAGTCCGTATCTGGCACCTGATGAGCCACATGGCCGGCCTGACCTACGGCTTTACCTACGGTCACAACGTGGATGCGATCTACCGACTGAAGGGTTACGAATTCGGTTGGCCCAAAGATGCCACCCTCGAGCAGGCCGTGAATGACTGGTGCACGTCACCGTTGCTCTTCAATCCAGGCGAAGCCTGGAACTACTCAGTGGCCACAGACGTTCTGGGGTATCTCGTCGAACTGTGGAGTGGCATGAGTCTCGGCCAGTTCTTTCAGGAACGGATTCTCGGCCCCCTCAAAATGTACGACACTTCTTTCTTCGCACCCGAAGAGAAGCACGAGCGCGTCGCGCAGCTCTACGTCCCAGTCAATGGTGAAGCCTTCCCGTATCCCAAGATGGGCCAAGGTGCATATCGCGAAGGTTCCCTCGAGTCGGGAGGCGGGGGACTCGTTTCAACGGCACACGACTACAACCGGTTCTTGACGATGTTGCTCAACGGCGGAGAGCTCGATGGGGTCCGCCTCGTTAGCCCCCGCACCATCTCGCTCATGACTGAGAACTTCTTGCCCGGCAATCAAGACCTCACGGCAGTGGCTCGCGACTCGTTCTCCGAAACCGAGATGTCGGGAATGGGCTTTGGTCTCGGTTTTGCGGTGTTGATGGATCGGGCGCGAAACGCCACGGGGGCGGCCGAAGGACTCTTCACCTGGGGCGGTGCCGCTTCGACAACCTTCTGGGTTGACCCTGTCGAAGATCTGACGGTCACCTTCTTTACGCAGCTACTTCCGAGTTCGACTTATCCGGTGCGGCGTCATCTCCAGCAGGTTGTCTACCAAGCGCTCATTGACTAATCGTGCGCCACGGAGACGCCGCCCCGGGGCTATCATCCACCTATTCCACACTTTCATCAGGGATTTTAGGATTTATTGGAAATAATCCTTGAAGCGAACACTTGTTCGTAGTACGTTGCCGTTGACAGAAACCGACCGTTGTCACAGAGGATTTCTACGGTAGGTCCATGACAAAGAGAGAACAGGTACGTGAAATGGCAAACGAAGATCGCAGCAAGGCACTGGAAGCGGCGCTCGGACAAATCGAGAAGCAGTTCGGTAAGGGCTCCATCATGAAGATGGGCGACAACTTGAGCATGAGCATTGAGTCAATCTCAACTGGTTCGCTCGCACTCGACATGGCGCTCGGCGTCGGCGGTCTACCTAAGGGTCGCATTGTTGAGGTCTACGGTCCCGAGTCTTCCGGTAAGTCGACGCTGGCACTACACGTCGTTGCCGAAGCGCAGCGCAATGGTGGCGTCTGTGCCTACATCGACGCTGAACACGCACTCGACCCGGTCTACGCCCGCGCCATTGGCGTCAACGTTGACGAGCTCTACATCAGCCAACCCGACAACGGTGAGCAGGCCTTGGAAATCGCCGACACCCTGATTCGCTCCGGCGCCCTTGACGTGCTCGTCATTGACTCCGTCGCCGCGCTGACTCCTCGCGCCGAAATCGAAGGTGAGATGGGCGACAGCCACGTTGGTCTGCAGGCCCGTTTGATGAGCCAGGCACTTCGTAAGTTGACGGCGAATCTCAATAAGTCCAACACCGTTGCGATCTTCATCAACCAGTTGCGCGAAAAGATTGGTGTGATGTACGGAAGCCCCGAAGTAACACCTGGTGGTCGGGCCCTGAAGTTCTACTCCTCAGTGCGTCTGGACATTCGTCGCATCGAAGCGATCAAGGACGGCACGGAGGTCATTGGTAACCGCACCCGCGTCAAGGTCGTCAAGAACAAGGTGGCCGCACCCTTTAAGCAGGCCGAGTTCGACATCATGTACGGACAGGGCATTAGCCGCGAAGGCTCCGTGCTGGAAGTTGCCGTGGAGCTCGGTTTCGTCAAGAAGGCCGGAGCCTGGTTCACCTACGAAGGTGAACAACTGGGTCAGGGTCGCGAGAACGTAAAGGGCTACCTCCGGGAGAACCCGCAGCTGATGTTGGAAATTGACGCTCGCGTTCGTGAGCACTTGGCCAATTTGCTTATGCCAGTTGACACCGACGCCGAGCTCGAGATTGACGCCGACGCCCCAATCTCCGCTGAGTAGGTAACGGTCGCAGCACCTCACACGATGGCTGGGCCCCGGCCCCCGAGTTTTCCTTCTTTTACTCGGACATCGTGTGAGGTGGTTGCCAAACTCCGTGCTTGGTAATCACCGGTAGCGTTGTTTCGTGAGACTTCGAGGATGGCGACGCCGGCGCTTGGGCGCAGTTATTCGTTCCGTTCGTTCTTTCCTCAACGACACCGCGATTATTGGTGAAGAAGATCGATACGCCAAAACCTTCCACTACTTCGGCTCCGGAGCGGCCCTCCTTGCTCCGCAAGGCGTTATTTACAACGAGGGCTATCTCTCCATCGGCGACGAGACCATGGTCGGGCCCAACGTCTGCCTCACGGCCGGCATGGGTCCCGGGCAGACCATGCTTTCAAATCCAGTCGTGCGCATCGGCCGCAAGTGCATCATTGGTCGGGGTTCGCACATCATCGGACATTGGTCGATTGAACTCGGTGATGAGATCCAAACGGGTCCCTACGTCTACATCACTGATCAGAATCATGGCTACGAGGACATCGACACTCCCGTGGGGTGGCAGGCGACCAAAGAGGGCGCCGTCAAAATTGGTTCAGGTAGTTGGCTCGGCGCCAATGTCGTGATTTTGCCAGGCACCACACTCGGTCGCAATTCGGTCGTTGCCGCTGGAGCGGTTGTGCGGGGCGAGTTCCCCGATCACGTCGTGCTCGGGGGAGTACCGGCTCGGATTCTTCGTCACTATGACGAGATCCGAGGCTGGGTGGATGGTGCACCGCTGAATGGCTAGTTCGAGCTGGGGCCTTGATCTTTCACCATTGCGCGTCTCGGCCACCTATCGCCGCCTCTACGCATCGGGGTTTGTAACAAACATTGGGAGTCAGGCGACGTACGTCACCGTGGCTTATCAACTGAAGCAGTTGACAAACTCGGCATTGGCCGTTGGTGTCATTGGTCTCGTCGAACTGGCGCCGCTCATTATCTTTGGTCTCTACGGCGGAGTGATCGCTGATCACTTCAACCGACGAACCATTGTGGTTGCCTCCGAATTCGGGTTGATGTGTGCCGCCATCGCGCTCATTATCAATGCCTCTGTGACTCATCCGAGCAGCCTGATGCTCTATATCGTGGTGGCCTTTGCGGCCGTGGGTGATGGCCTGCAACGTCCAAGTCTCGATGCTCTCAACCAAGAACTCGTACCGCACGAGATGCAACGTCAGGCTTCGGCCCTAGGAATGTTTCGATGGACCTTTGGGGCCATCGTGGGTCCCGCGATCGGTGGTTTCGTGGCCGTTGTGTACGGCTGTCGAGTGGTTTACATCGCCGATGTGATCACCTTCGCCGCTTCATTGGCGTTTCTCCTTGGAATCAAGGCCGTGGTTCGTCCGGAGCGCGAGGGTCGGCCATCGTTCGCCAGCTTGCGCGTCGGCTTTGCCTATGCCGTTGGACGTCGCGATCTGCTCGGCACCTATCTCGTGGACCTCGCCGCCATGATGCTGGCCTATCCCATGTTCATGCTTCCTTTCGTCGCCGATCACTTTCATCAGACCTACGCACTAGCGGCGCTCTACGCCGCCATGCCACTGGGCGCGCTCATTGCGAGCTTGACTTCGAAGTGGACGGTGCGCGTTCATCACTACGGACGAGCTGTGGCGGTAGCTGCTGCACTGTGGGGTATTGGTATCACTATCTTTGGTTGGACCTCTTCATTGGCTGTTGCCGTATTGGGTCTGTTCTGGGCCGGCGCGGCGGACTCCATAAGTGGCATGTTTCGAGGCACCATGTGGAATCAGTCGATTCCGCCTGACGTTCGAGGCCGCATGGCCAGTATTGAAATGCTGAGTTACTCCATTGGTCCCCGCGTTGGACAGTTCCGAAGTGGTGCCATGACGGCGGCCTTTGGCCTGCGCACCTCCTTGGCACTCGGCGGACTCGCTTGCGCTGGCGTGTGTGCCGTACTTCCCGTTGTATTGCCAGAGTTGTGGAATTTTGATATTCGGTCCAATGCGGATGTCGCGAACGTTGCAGCGATTCGCGCGCAAGAAGAGTAGGGCGCTTTTTCGACTGCTGAAGTTATGGCGGACTAGAGCAGAGGCTTAATCGCTGTACTGATAACGGTTTTTAGGTAACGCACGTACGTGGCCGCTGCATGACCTTGATCCCACTTGGTGATGTAGTCGCCAACCACCGGGGAGCAAGTTTTGGTGGTGCAGAACCATTGATGCGTGGCGATGAAGACAGTGCTGGTCTCCTGAGCGGCATTTCTTTCAGCTAACTGCTGACCCAAAAATGCATTGTTGGGGTAGGGACTCGCGCATGATTGAACGCTTTTCAAATTGAGGGCGAGGCACTGACCAGGCCACACGTTCCCCCTTGGAATGTCTTCAAAGATGGCCACCCGAGTGCTGGGCGTCTTGAGGGCAGTAATGGTTGAGGCGAGCCCAGCCCGCCAAGCCTCCGAGGTAAAGGGTGCTTGGTTTAAGTCACCAATGAGCGTGGTGCGCTCACCCAGCAAAACGAGGTTTGGTTTTAACGCCTTGATTGTTGCTATTTGTGTCTGCAACCATGAATTACAAAAATCGAATCCTTCGACGGGACCTACCGGCTCGTAGCGGACATCGACGTCAGCCACATGGCAACCACCGTGCCAGATCAGGATCAACTTAAAATGATTTTCCAGCGCAATCGGGGCCAAAGCAGCTAACCAATGCGATGCGTGGGAATCACCGAAAAGAACAACCGTTTTCTTAGAAGTGGTTGAACCAAAGACGCACTGCACTGCCGTATCGCACCCTGGGTTGCCGGTGCCCGGATACATCCTCGACATAGTGTCCGTCGCCGAGTTAGGTATGGCTGCGAGGACCTTAGGAGTCACCTTCACGATTTTTGGTGAACTGGCCACGGCGTTGGCAACCTGACTGGCCGTGCCGCTTGGTGGTGTGCCGGCGAGGGCTGCAGTGGCGGCTAAGCCGGTGAGTGCCACACTGATGGCTATCGGCCGAAATATGCGCATGAACGCATTGTAGGGCACAGTGGCTACACCCTCAAGGGCGCGAGGAGAGCCACAAAACGCTCTAACCTCACACCATGGCCACAACGACATATCTCGTCACGGTGAGTGGTCCCGACCGGCCTGGAATTGCCGCCTCGCTCTTTACGGCCGTCTCGCCGGAACGCTATCCCGAGGTGGAGATTTCCGATATTGCCCAAATTACGATTCGTGGCTATCTCGTGCTGTGTGTCGAGATCACGCTCGACGATGCGACTGCCCCCGAGACCGTTCAGGCCGAGATTGTTAAGGCCGGAGTGCGTGATGAGGGTGTCCAGGTCTCCGTGGTGCGTGTCGAACCCGAGGAATTTCTCAACGGCAAGCGTCTGTTGCTCACCGTGTTGGCACCAGCTGTTTCAACCGAGGCGCTCGGTACGGTTTTTGAAGCTATGGCTACGTGTGGGGCGACGTGCGAGCGCATCGTGCACCTCGCCAGTTATCCCGTTGACTGCTACGAACTCGTCGTACGGGGTCCCAACCACGCAACACTTCGTGAAGTGCTGACGCAGGCTGCTCGCCGGGCGGGCCTCGACGTTGCTGTGCAGCGGGCCGGTCTGCATCGTCGCTCGAAGCACCTCGTCGTAATGGACGCTGATTCAACGTTGCTCCGCGATGAAGTAATCGACATGATTGCCGAAGAGGCCGGGTGCGCTAGCGAAGTGAGCGCAATCACTGCATCGGCCATGGCCGGTGAGATTGACTTTGCCGAGTCGCTCCGTCGCCGGGTTCGCCTCTTGGCCGGTCTGGATGTTGCGGTGCTCGACGAAGTTCGAGCCAAACTGCGACTCACCCCCGGGGCTCGCACACTCATACGCACACTCCAACGTCTGGGATATGTCCCGGCGGTCGTCTCGGGAGGCTTCGTCGAGGTTCTCGAGCCCCTTCTCCGCGACCTCGGAGTCGAGTATCTCGCGGCGAATCGTCTGGAAGCCGTCGATGGGCGACTGACCGGTGAAATCGATGGAGAGATCGTCGATCGTGAAGGCAAGGCGCACGCGCTGGCCCGATTTGCGAACGAGATAGGCGTCCCTCTGCAACAGACGGTCGCGATTGGTGATGGTGCCAATGACATTGACATGCTCTCTCTCGCCGGACTCGGGATTGCTTTCAACGCCAAGCCCGTGGTGCGCGATCACGCTGACGCCGCAATCAATGTGCCGTACCTCGACGCCGTGCTGTACTTCCTAGGTATTAGTCGTGAAGAAATTGAGGCCGATTCATGAGTGTTCCTAACAACGCCGTCGAAGTGCTGATCATCGGTTCTGGTTTTGGCGGGCTCGGCATGGCGATTGAAATTGATCGCCGCCGTTTGGGCTCGTATCTCATCTTGGAACAGGCCGACGGTATTGGCGGAACCTGGCGTGACAACACGTACCCAGGTGCGGCGTGCGACGTCAAGGCCACGCTGTACCACTACTCGTACGCCCCGTGGGCGTGGAGCCGGACGTACCCTCCGCAGTCGGAAATCTTGGCGTACATCCGCGCCACCGCCGACCGCTATCGGGTCACGCCTCGCGTGCTCACCAACAAGTCGGTGGTCTCAGCGACGTGGAAGTCGGAGTGGGGTCTGTGGGAAGTGGTCTGCAAGGACAACACCAAGTATCACGGTCGTTATCTCGTCGGCGCGACGGGACAGCTCAATCGACCTTCCGTCCCCGAGTTCCCCGGTCGTGAGACGTTCGCCGGCCCCCAGTTCCACACGGCTCGCTGGGACCACTCGGTTGATCTGACGGGCAAGCGGGTGGCGCTTATTGGTTCGGGTGCGAGCGCGATTCAAGTCGGCCCCGCCATAGCGGAGTCGGTGAGTCAGCTTGAAGTCTTCCAGCGGTCCGCTCCCTACGTTGTGCCGAAGGAAGATCCAGAAACGACTCGAGGTCAACGACGCCGTCAGCAGTATCTACCCTGGACGACACTCCTTAGTCGTCTTCGCTCTTATGTCTTTGGTGAGCTCTTTGGTGCCGGTCTTGTTGGTAAGAAGGAGATCCGAGGTAAGGCGCGGGCGCAATGGGAAACCTACGTCGATGCCGTCGTGCAGGACAGTGAACTTCGAGCGAAGATTGAGCCCGACTATGAGATCGGGTGCAAGCGTGTTCTCCTGGCATCCGATTGGTACTCCACGCTACAGCGCGACAATGTCTCGCTCGTAACTTCTGGAATTGAATCCATTACGCCGCGGGGCGTGAAGACTGCTGATGGCCAAGAGCACGACTTCGACGTACTCGTTTACGCCACGGGGTTCTCGACTACTGACTTCCTGGCTCCCATGCATATCACTGGTCGTGAAGGCCAGACGTTGCGCAATGCCTGGGCCACTCGCCCGATCGCCCACCGCGGTGTGACGGTGCCCGAGTTTCCAAACTTTTTCGTTCTCTACGGTCCGAACACCAATCTCGGGAGTAACTCGATTCTCTTCATGCTGGAGTCGCAGATTCAATACGTCGCCCATTTGATGCGGGCCGCCAACGATCGAGACTGGCGCGGGATTGAAGTGACGCCTACGGCCCTGGATGCGTGGCGCTCCATGATCGATGACGAGTCCGGTGAAACAGCGTGGTTGCAGGGCTGCCAATCGTGGTACACAGTCGACGGAGTCAACACCAACAACTGGCCCAAGAGTTCATGGCAGTACCACCAGCTCTTGCGTTCCGTTGATCTAACGAACTACACCAACGCTTCGTGAGCCGGCACTTGCCGGTGGCTCCGCAGCGCCTCGCCATGGCGGGGCTGAAGCGACTGGTCTTTAACCCGAACGTTTCGTTCGACAAGCAGCGCGCTCGTCTCCGGATCGCCACCCAGGCCAGCGGGGGAGCGAAATCGCTGCAGCCCACTCAGATAGCTGACGTCCGGTGTGAGGAGTACACCCCTACCGTTGTCAGCACCGACTCGGTCATTGTCTATGTGCACGGCGGCGGTTACTGCGTGGGCTCACCAGCCTTAGGCGCTCCCTTTATTACTGCATTGTCTGATGCGTTGGGAGCCAAAGCCGTGCTTGTTGACTACCGCCTGGCTCCAGAAGCTCCGGCTCCGGCTGCGGTCGATGACGTATCGAACGTGTTGCAGAGTTTGGGAGCAAATGTTCTCGCCGTTGGCGATTCGGCGGGAGCCGGCGCCCTCGTCGCGGCACTACAACGCCACAATGTTCGCGCCGCAGTGCTGCTGTCACCGTGGCTCGATCTTTCTGATGACCGGTTAGGTCGATTAGACCTCGTCGAACGTGATCCCGTACTGAGTCCCGAGTGGCTGGAGATGTGTGCTTCGGCCTACGCCGGCAGTGATCGAACCAATCCGCTGGTCTCTCCGTTGGTGGGTGAACTGGCAATGCCACCGACCTTGGTAGTTGGCGGCACTGATGACATCTTGGCCCCGGACACCACTCGCTTCGTGGAAGTACTCACCCGGAAGGGAACAACTGTCAAGGAGTGCACCGTTGACGACATGTGGCACGATTTTGCCTTGTCTGTTGGTCGCCTGGAAGCGGCCGATTTTGCCCTCAAAGCCGTCGTGGATTTCCTCAAACCCCTGCTTCACCACTAGGTCCCGAACCTCTGTTATTGTCGCACTCAGACCAATCTGGGGGAGTCGTCAGCCGTTGTGTGCTGATGCAAACCTCAGCCACAAGGGGGACTGATGTCACACACCAAACCACTCGTCGAAGACTTCGCTACAGATTTTGATCACGCTGACCCCCAATGGGTGAGCAACCCGTATCCCATCTGGGAAGACCTCCGTACCCGGTGTCCCGTCGCTCACACTGACCGCTACGGCGGCGCTTGGTTCCCCGCGACCCACGAACTCGTTAGCCGCGTGGCCAAGGACACGGAGAACTTCACGAGTCGCTCAGTAGTTATGTCGAACCTTCGTCCGACTGACGAGGACCTGCCAGCACCGATTGGTGTTGCCCCTCCCATTACTTCGGACCCACCGTTCCACGCCATTGCCCGTCGCTTGGTGCTTCCCGCATTTTCTCCTGGTGTTGTGAACGCTCTCGAACCACAGATTCGCGCGCTCTGCAACAGCCTGCTCGACGACATGGGTGACGCCGCCGTTGTTAACGGTGGAACGCAGTTTGCGCAATACATCCCCGTTGGTGTCATTCAGCAGATGCTGGGCTTTCCGCTTGAAGACATCGAGATGTTCCTGCAGATTGTTATTGACGTGCTGGACTCGATTGACTCATCAGCTGAGGATCGCCAGGCCACGGCCGACAAGAATCGTGCGTACTTCGAAAAGCAGATTCAGGACCATGTAGACAACCCCCGTGACGACTTCACGTCGTATCTACTGAACGCCGAAATTGCCGGAGGCAAGCTAGAACTTGACCACGTCATCGGCACGATGGTCTTGACACTGGTCGCCGGTATCGACACGACGTGGTCGGCCATCTCTTCGTCGCTGTGGCACTTGGCGCAGAACCCAGACGACCTCGCTCGACTCGTCAATGAGCCCGAACTTATGGACGTGGCCGTCGAAGAGTTCCTTCGCTTCTACGCACCGGTCACGATGGCGCGCCTCGTAGCGAAGGATCACGACTTCAACGGCTGTCCGATGAAGAAGGACGACTGGGTCCTCTTGGGCTTCCCGGCCGCTAACCGCGACCCTGAAGTATTCGAGGACGCCGACAAGTTCATTATCGACCGCCGCGAAAACCGTCATGTGGCCTTTGGTCTCGGTATTCACCGCTGTGCCGGTTCAAACCTCGCCCGACTGGAGCTCAAGGTGGCCATCCAGGAGTTCATCAAGCGCTACCCGACATTTACGCTGGAAAATCCCAGCGAAGTAACCTTCTCGCCAGGGCAGGTTCGGGGTGCCAGAAACCTACCAATCCTCGTGAAATAAGGGGTTACCGTAATTTCCCCCCTGTAGTTGAGGTGAGACAGAACAGGTGTTATTGTCTCACTAACGCCACAAAGGAGGGGTTGTGAAAGTAGTTATCAACGCAGATGCCTGTACCGGTCAAGGTCGGTGCTTCGGTATCGCACCCGAACTATTCGATTTCGATGACTTGGGTAATGGAGTAGTGAAGGGTGATGGAAACGTCACGCCGGAACTCGCCGACAAGGCCCGCTTGGCGGAAGCCAACTGCCCCGAGCACGCAATCTCAATCGAGGAATAGTCATGTCGATCAAGCCCCCCGTAGAAGACTTCGCAACCGACTGGGACCACACGGACCCAGCCTGGGTTGCCAACCCTTACCCGATCTGGGACGAACTTCGTGAGAAGTGCCCAGTCGCCCACACTGACCGCTACGGCGGCGGTTGGTTCCCATCGACCTACGAACTCGTTTCAGCTGTAGCCAACGACACGGATAACTTCACGAGCCGGACCGTTGTTATTGGTAATGGTCGTCCGGGCGAAGATGCACCGCCAGCACCAATTGGTGTGGCCCCGCCCATTTCCTCGGACCCACCCTTCCACCACATTGCTCGTCGTTTAATTCTCCCTGCCTTCTCGCCCGGTGTCGTTAACACCATCGAGCCCTTTGTTCGTGAGTACTGTGCAAAGTTGCTTGACGACGTTTCGGCACAAGAGATCGTCAACGGCGGTTCGGACTACGCCCAGTACATTCCCGTAGCCGTCATCCGCCAGATGCTCGGCTTCCCGGAAAAGGACGAAGACTTGTTCCGCGAAATCGTCCACATCGTTATGGAGGGTATCGATGAGCCCGACCTCGAGAAGCGAATGGCGGCTTTTGAGCCCATTCGTATCTACATGGAAGAGCAGATTCAGGATCACATCGACCACCCCCGCGATGACCTCACGTCCTACCTGCTGAACGCCGAAATTGCCGGGAGCAAGTTGCTGCCCGAGCACGTCTTTGGAACCATCATTCTGGTTCTCGTGGCCGGCATCGACACCACCTGGTCGGGCATCGCTTCATCGCTCTACCACCTGGCTACGAACCCCAAGGACCTCGAGCGTCTCGTCAACGAGCCCGAGCTCATGCCACTGGCGATTGAAGAGTTCTTGCGCTTCTACTCACCAGTGACGATGGCACGCTTGGTTAAGGAAGACTTCGACTTCAATGGCTGCCCAATGAAGAAGGACGACTGGCTGCTGCTGGGCTTCCCGGCCGCCAACCGTGACCCGAAGGCATTCCCCGACGCTGACAAGTTCATTATCGACCGTGAGATCAACCGCCACGTTGCGTTCGGTCTAGGTATTCACCGTTGTGCCGGTTCGAACTTGGCTCGTATGGAAATGCGCGTGGCCATTGAAGAATTCATCAAGCGCTACCCGAAGTTCGAGTTGACTGATGCCGATGTAGTGACCTGGTCGCAGGGCCAAGTACGCGGCGCCCGCCACTTGCCACTGCGTATCCTCAGCTAAGCGATTTACTCGGCCGAAACGCCCGAGTCACTCTGGTCCGCCAGCTGTGGCTCGGGCGTTTTGCTGTATTCGGTGAGCTACTGCAGTACTGAAGGCGGTGCGACGCGGGGCTACTCGCTGATGACCTACAGGATTGCGGGCTTGCCTTCTTTTTGGATGTTCGCCATCCACGCCTCGATTTCATCAACTTCTCGAGGCAGGGCCGCCGAAAGGTTGCGGTAGCCAGTCTCGGTAACCAAGATGTCGTCTTCAATGCGGATCCCGATACCCCGGTACTCCTCAGGCACGGTGAGGTCATTGGCCTGGAAGTAGAGACCCGGCTCTACGGTGAGCACAAAGCCCGCCTGGAGATCGCCGTAGGCGGAGTCATCGCGCGCGTTGGCACAGTCGTGGACGTCAAGGCCGAGCATGTGGCTAGTCCCGTGCAGGGTGTAACGACGGTGTAGTTGCTTGTCGCGCCGTAGGGCAATCTCGGGTGTTTCCTTAAGGATGCCCCACTCGCAGAGACCTTCGGCGATGATTTGCATGGCTGTCTCGTGGGGTTTGATGAAGGGTACGCCCGGGGCGATTACTTCAATCGCCGCCTGTTGAGCACGGAGCACGAGTTCGTACAGTTTGCGTTGGGCGTCGGTGAATTTGCCATTGATCGGCATCGTTCTCGTCACATCCGCGGTGTAGAGGTTGTGGCACTCCACGCCGGCGTCAAGTAGAAGGAGATCACCATTGCGGACGACTCCGTCGTTGGTGGTCCAGTGCAAAATGGTGGCGTGGGCGCCCGAAGCGGCGATGGTGTCGTAGCCAACATCGTTGCCTTCGACGCGAGCCCGCAGATTGAAGACCCCTTCTATGACGCGTTCACCGTGTTCGACGGCAACGGGTAAGGCCCGGACCACGTCGGCAAAGCCCTTCACCGTGTAATCGATAGCCAGCTGCAACTGCGCTACTTCGAAATCATCCTTGACCAGCCTCATGTCTCCTAGCGCTTCGACCAAGGCGTGGTCGTCGGCGTGTTGCGGGACGAGTTCATCTACACCATGATCGAACCCTCGAACCACCAAGGTTCGAAGCGCAGCCACGCTGGCGAGGTCTGCAGCCAGCTGCTCCAGTGGAGCCGTGGTGATTCCTAAGTACTCCGCAGACTCTTCGACACCGCGACGAGGTCCGACCCAAAGTTCTCCGTATCGAGCGTTAGTGAAGAACTCGTGGGTGAGATGATTTCTGCGCTCGGCTACATACAACGTGCTGTGGGGTACACCATCTTTTGATGTGATGACTAGGACGGTATCGGGGTCGAAGCAGGCCGTGAGGTAGTAGAAATCGGTGCCGGGACGGAATCGGTAGTCCGTGTCATTTGCGCGAACTTTGAGATTGCCGGTGGGGACCACGATGGCGGCATCGGGAAATTGATTCGCGAGAGCAACGCGTCGATGAGCAGTGAAGGCAATGGCGGGGTGCGGGGTGTTATCGAGTGGAGCTGGTCCCCAGTGGCTCGTCATGTGTTCAAACAAGGTGCGCGGGCAAGCGGGGCGATGAGGTCCGACCCAGACCCAGTGCTCGGAAATCGGGTTCTCTTCAGAAACGTCCGGCTCAGGAATGTTCGATAGTTCTTCGCTCACGTGATAAATCTATCGGCGAAGAGCGATGTGGTTCCGAAATACACGAAGAAGTACGGTAAGGAATCGACTGTTGATGACAATTGCTAAGTGATGGTTCCTGTGCCCGTTGACGATTTCTACGACTTTGCTCACACGCATATGCCAACCATTGCCAATTTCGCTCGGCGTCGTCTCTACCCATTGAATCCTGAAGAGCTCGACGACATCGTGGCCGATGTGCTTATTGTGGCGTGGCGTAAACGTGATGCCATCCCCGTTGGGGCCGAAGCGCCGTGGTTGATTGGCGTCACCAGGAAGGTGCTCGCTAACGCCCGCCGGAAGAAGTACCGTCGCTCCGCATATATCCAGTCACAGCGAGCCGAAGGAACCCACCGTTCTGCAGAAGACCGAGTTCTTAAGGATGCCGCCGTGGAGGCCACTTTGGCCACGCTGTCTTTTGGCGATCGAGAGATATTGATGCTGCACTACTGGGATGACCTGACAATTGAGCAAATTGGCACGACTACGGGGGCGACTGTCAACGCGGCCTCGGTTCGTCTTTCGAGAGCGCGTAAGCGATTTCGAGAGGCTTTTGCCAAGTTTGAAGAATCATGAAATTTTTGACGTTGTGGCGACATAACTAAGTACCGAAGGGATTACACAATGACTGATGAATTCGACCGCCTACGAGCTGCTAACCCAGCCACGAACACCACCTATACGCACGGCGACCTCGCTTCCGTCGCCCGTCGTGCTGAAATGCCAACATCGAATGCGAGCACTCGCTTTGCTCAGGGATTCCGTCTCAAGATGGCCTCCGCGGCCATGGCGGCCACCCTCCTCACCTCTGGTGGCATTGTGGCCTTGGAGTCCGGCTCATCGCCACTGCCAGTCCTGAGTCTCGGTGCGGCTTCTTCGTCCACTGCACCTACGGCAGAAAGTCCCCCCACCTCGGGCGGGACCAGTGATTCAAAGATTGCCGGTGGTAGTCAAAGTGCAATGAGGATCTGGGGAACGTATGAGTTTTCGGCGTCAGACCGGCTTTCATCGTCGCCCGACCAAGCGCCGGTCTACAGGGTCTCTGGTTCCAGCGACCCCAGCGGCCTGACGATTGATCTCGCCAAAGCGTTGGGCATCTTTGACTCGGCCGTTGAAATCAAGGTGACCCATGAGCACTTCGGGATTCCCGTGACGTGTTACGAGTACCTGACTGACAATGGATCCATCGCGGTGAATGTTGAACGGAACGGCGCAACGTCTTGGTACTTCTTCGTGCCATCGACGGGTGTCTCGAGCGACGATTCTCTCAACGTCAACACGATTTCCAAGCGTGAATTGGCTTCGTGGTCGAATGGCGTGATTGACAGCCTTCGATTCGACCTTTCCCTTGGCGATGCGACATATGCGATCTATGGCGACCAGGGGAGCGTTAGCTACCAGGTGCTCGTCGATGGCATTGTGACCGACATGTCCGTGTCACTCGGGTTCAACAACGAAGGAGCGGTGCGCTGGGCAAATGGAACCGTGGCGACGTTTGATCGTGTGGGGAACTACCCGTTGATTTCCGAGACCGCTGGTGTTGACAACTTGTCCAC
>JBAXMO010000010.1:0-22324 GCA_037134255.1 Actinomycetes bacterium
GTGAATAATGGTGTCGAGCGTCTCACCGGCATTCATCATGTCGAGGACACGACTCACCACATCTTCCAACGTGGACGCGATCTCGTCGAGCACGCGCGCAATACGGGCCTTACCTTCAATAGGTAGGCCGTGCGCGGGCAGCAGGAGCTCTGGTCCCTGGGCAATCATCTTGCGCAGCGCCTGGGCCCACTCCAATGCGTATCGCTGGACCTTCTGCGGGTTCCCGGCGTTGGGGTAGTTCCAGATAATGAAGTCACCGGTGAAGATCCACTTCTTTTCGGGTAGCCACCCCCAGAGGTGGTCGTCAGTTTCGCCCCGGCCGTGGTGGAACTCGACCGTCGTGTCGCCCGCGGTCATGGAGTGGAAGTCATCGAAAGAAATGTCTGTGCGTAGGGTGGAGGCCGGAAGGAAGCGCTTGGCTCCGGCGCCAATGTCGAGACCCATCTCGCTGGAGACGCCGCCGAACTGTCGATTGTTAATCGCCAGGTTCCAGTCCGACGTCAATGCGTAGCGATCAATCCGGGGGTTGACGTTGGCGTGACCGTAGACCGTGGGTAGCGCCAGACCCTTGTCTTTGGCGTCAGCGGCAAAAGCCGAACTTCCTCCGACGTGGTCCGCGTGGCCGTGGGTGTAGACGAGTGAAGCAATGGGATCGGTGCGCCAGGAGCGAATCGCTGAGACCACCTGGGAGCCGCTACTCACGCCCGAAGCGTCAAAGCACATCAACCCGTCCCCGGTGTCCCAGGCCAGCGTGTGACTAAAACTTTCGACGATCGCTAGGCCCTCGGCGAGTTCCGTGAGTTCGTTGGTGACGCGGTTGACGGGCTCGGAAGCAACGCCCGCGTCGATGACTTTTGTCGACAGCTCAAGAGGGTTCATCGCGAAATAGTATCCACGAAATTCGCCGTACGTTGGGAAGAGAATTAACTGTATTGAATCGGCTGCTTGGTTAGTTAACGGCCAACTGTCGAAGAACAAAGTTCAAGACACCACCGTTGCAGTAGTACTCGGCTTCGGTCGGCGTGTCGATGCGGAGGCGAACGTCAAAGCTGAATGACTCACCGTTAGCCCGCTGAACATCGAGTGTGACCGTGCTGGGGGTCGCGCCCTGGTTCAACGCTTCAATGCCGTTAACCGTAAAGACTTCCGATCCATCGAGGTTGTACGTCGCGGCGGTTTCCCCGGCCTTGTACTGCAATGGCAAGATGCCCATGCCGACGAGATTAGAACGGTGAATGCGTTCGTAGCTCTCGACGAGAACGGCCCGGACGCCCAGCAACTTGGTGCCCTTGGCGGCCCAGTCACGACTCGAACCGGAACCGTACTCCTTACCGGCCAAAATCATCAACGGGGTGCCTTCGCTGGCGTACTCCGTGGCGGCATCGAAGATAAACATCTGCTCGGCTTCGGGGAACTTCTTCGTCACACCACCCTCAACGTCAACGAGCTGGTTGCGCAGTCGAATGTTGGCGAAGGTGCCACGGACCATGATCGAGTCGTTACCTCGACGGGTGCCGTAGGAGTTGAAGTCGGCCTGGCTGACGCCACGCTCGGTCAGGAAGAGTCCGGCCGGCACGTTGGGACGTATGTTGCCGGCGGGGGAGATGTGGTCTGTGGTTACGGAGTCGCCGAGCTTCGCGAGGACGCGAGCGCCAACGACGTCGTGGACCTGTCCGACCTGCATCGAGAGGCCCTCGAAGTACGGAGGCAACTTGACGTAGGTCGAGTTGGCATCCCACGAGTAGGTAACGGTCTTGCTCGTCGGTACGGCCTGCCAGCGCTCGTCACCATCGAAGGCGGCGGCGTAGCGAGTGGCGAACATCTCGGGGGTCAACGAGGCACGAACGGCATCGGCCACTTCGCGGTCGCTAGGCCAGATGTCCTTCAAGAAGACGGGCTCGCCGTTGCTGTCGGTGCCGAGTGGCTCGGTGGTCAGGTCGATGTCGACCGTACCGGCCAAGGCGAAGGCCACAACGAGCGGGGGCGAGGCGAGGAAGTTCTGCTTCACGTCGGGGCTGATTCGACCTTCGAAGTTGCGGTTACCCGAGAGCACGGAAACAACAGAGAGATCGTGTTCGTTCACGGCATCACTGACGCCATCGAGGAGTGGCCCCGTGTTACCAATGCACGTGGTGCAGCCGTAGCCGGCGAGGTAGAAACCCAAGTCATCGAGGGGTTTGGAGAGATTGGCCCGATCGAGGTAGTCGGTTACGACGCGACTTCCCGGAGCGAGTGAGGTCTTGACCCAGGGCTTAACGGTCAGGCCCTTTTCTACGGCCCGCTTTGCGACTAGTCCGGCGGCGACCAAGACGCTGGGGTTCGAGGTGTTGGTGCAGGACGTAATGGCGGCCACGGTGACGGCGCCATCGCGCAGTGTGGCGGCAGCGGACGTTCCGTGCACTTCCTTGGGCTCGCGACCGAGGGCCGTGCGGAAAGCCTCACGGGTGCCACCGAGACGAACACGGTCTTGGGGACGCTTCGGTCCAGCCAAGCTGGGCTCCACGGTTGAGAGGTCGAGCTCCACGTACTCCGAGAAGATTGGCTCGGGACTGGTGGCGTCGTGCCAGATGCCCTGGGCCTTGGCGTAGGTCTCGACGAGCGCGAGCTGCTCGGCGGGGCGACCGGTGAACTTCAAGTAGTCGAGGGTGACCTGGTCGATGGGGAAGATGGCACAGGTGGCGCCGTACTCGGGACCCATGTTGCCAATGGTGGCGCGCGTCTCCAGCGACAGGGCCGAGATGCCCGGTCCGTACGCTTCGACGAACTTGCCGACCACACCGTGCTTACGCAGCAGTTCGGTGATGGTGAGGACAACGTCCGTGGCCGTTACCCCTTCGCGGGTGGCGTTGATCAGACGGAGTCCCACGACGGGCGGGATCAACATCGAGGTGGGCTGACCGAGCATGGCGGCCTCGGCCTCAATACCACCAACACCCCAACCAAGAACGCCGAGTCCGTTAATCATGGTCGTGTGTGAGTCGGTGCCGACCACGGTGTCGAGGTAGGCCACGCCGTCAGTGTTGAAGACCACGCGAGCGAGGTGCTCCAGGTTGACCTGGTGGCAGATACCCATGCCTGGAGGTACTACGCGGAAGTTGCGGAAGGAGCTCTGGGCCCACTTCAAGAATTCGTAACGCTCACGGTTGCGCTCGTACTCAATGGCGACGTTCTCTTCGTAACTCTCGGCCGTGCCGGTGCGCTCCAAGATGACGGAGTGGTCGATGACCAACTCGACGGGTACGAGGGGGTTGATCTTCTCGGCATTGCCACCGAGGGCGATGATGGCGTCGCGCATGGCGGCCAGGTCAACCACGGCGGGTACGCCGGTGAGGTCCTGCATCAACACACGCTCGGGGGTGAAGGCAATCTCACGGGCGTCGTCGCCGGCCGCTTCACCGTGACGAGTTGGCGTCTTGGCCCACGAGGCGAGGGCGGCAATGTCTGCCTTGGTGACCTTCTTGCCGTCTTCGTGGCGCAGCAGGTTCTCGAGGAGGACCTTGATGGAGTAGGGGAGCTGGTCCACACCGAGTTCGCGCAGCGCGAGAGCTTGGAGTGAGTAGTAGGTCAGCGACTGGTCGCCGACTGAAAGGGTGCTCTTGGCGTCAAAGGAGTTCAGTTCATTGCTCATGGCTTCATACTATGCAAAAAGTATCTTGACGTCAAGGTATATTGGAGAGACACTCTGGAGGAATATGCAGGACGAGGTCGAGCGAATAGTCGAAGGGTGGCAGCGGGCGTTGCCCGCGGTCGACGTCTCGCCGCTCGAGGTCTGGTCCCGGGTGACCCGACTGGCCCAGCACCTGCATCGGCAACGCACCACAATCTTCGCTCGTCACGAGTTAGAGACATGGTCCTTTGACGTGCTGTCCGCGCTCCGGCGCAGCGCCCCACCCCACGAGCTCTCACCGAGCCAACTGCTGGCCCAGACACTGGTCACCTCGGGAACGATGACGAATCGACTGCGACACTTAGAAGACCGCGGTCTGATCCGCCGTCGCCCAGACCCCACTGACGCTCGCTCCGTTCGCATTCGCTTGACGGCGGCCGGACAGCGCCGTGTTGACTCGGCCCTAACGGACTTGGTCGCACGAGAGGACGAGTTGCTCGACGGTCTTGATGGTTCGATGCGCGAACAGTTGGCCGCACTGCTCAAGATTGTGGTCACCCCCTTTGATTCGGACCGTCATCGTGAAGACGGCAAGTGAGAGAATGAGATGATGCCCTCTACGTACGAACTCCTCGAAGCTCGCCTCCAGAGTGCCTTTGATGCCCTGAAGCTGGGCAGCGACCCCGTGCTGCGCCCTTCTGATCGCTCTGACTATCAGGTCAATGGCGTGATGGGTCTGGCGAAGGCTCTCGGCCGACCACCCCGAGAAGTGGCGGACGAACTCGTGGCCGCACTCGACCTCTCTGGTCTCGCCTCCGTCGAGGTAGCCGGTCCCGGATTTCTCAACCTCTCACTGACGCCAGCGTTTCTTGGTCAGCAACTCAACGAGTTGGTGGGCAACGAGCGCCTCAACGTACCCGTCTCGCCCAACGCCAAGACGATCGTCATTGACTACTCGGCCCCGAACGTCGCTAAGGAGATGCACGTCGGTCACCTGCGCTCGACGGTGATTGGCGACGCCCTCGCTCGGATCAATCGCTGCATGGGCCATACGGTCATTGCCCGCAACCACGTGGTGGACTGGGGCACGCCGTTCGGCATGCTGATCGAGCACCTCATCGATCTCGGCGAAGACGCCGCAGTTCAGAGTCTCTCGATGGGTGACCTCGACACCTTCTATCGGGCCGCCCGGCAAAAGTTCGACAGCGACGACTCCTTTAAGGAGCGCAGTCGGGCTCGCGTGGTGCTGCTCCAGGGTGGCGACACCGAGACCAACCGTCTCTGGCGCCTGCTCGTGACCCAGTCGGTGGCCTACTTCCAAGAGGTTTACGACAAGCTCGACGTACTGCTGCAGCCCAGCGACGTGGTGGGCGAATCGTTCTATAACCCAATGCTCGATGACGTCGTCACCGATCTCAAGTCGGCCGGTCTCCTCGTGGAGAGCGACGGCGCCCAAGTCGTCTTTCTTCCGGGCTTCACGAATCGTGAAAACGAGCCCCTGCCGCTGATCGTTCAAAAGTCCGACGAGGGATTTGGCTACGCCGCTACTGACCTCGCGGCCGTTCGTGATCGCGTCGGGAATCTTCACGCCGACGAAATCCTCTACGTCGTGGGAGCCCCGCAGGCCCAACACTTCGACATGGTGTGGGCCGCGGCCCGCGCGGCCGGTTGGCTCCCCGAGAGTGTGCGAATTGAGCACGTCGCCTTCGGCAACGTGTTGGGATCAGATCGCAAGATGTTCAAGACCCGCAGTGGCGAGACGGTGAAGCTCGTTGGACTTATTGACGAAGCGGCCGAGCGGGCACTGGCCCAACTCCAGTCACGCCAAAGCGATATGAGCGCCGACGAGCAGGCCGCCCTGGCCCTCACCTTGGCCCGCGCCGCAGTGAAGTACGCCGACCTGTCAACAGAGCGCCAGAAGGACTACGTCTTTGACCTCGATCGCATGCTCGCCTTCGAAGGTGATACCGGCCCCTACCTGGCCTACGCCCACGCCCGCATCCGTTCCATCTTCCGCCGACTCAACGAGCCGTTCTTGGGCGACAACGTGTCGTGGACGTTGAGTGACCCTGCGGCCCGTCACCTCGCCCTCGGCCTGTTGGCCCTGCCCGAAGCGCTCGACGCCACGTTGAACACGTTGCAGCCACATCGCCTCTGCACCTATCTCTTCGATCTCGCGCAGCGCTTCACCACCTTCTACGAAGCCTGTCCGGTTCTGAGCGCGGAAGGAACGCTCCGCGAAGAGCGACTCGCTCTCTGTGACGTCTCGGCGCGCACCCTCTCACTCGGGCTTTCACTACTCGGCATCGACGCCCCGGAGCGGATGTAAGTCGTTACGCCTTTAGTCTGCAGAGGTTCGAAAGGTCGTCATGCAGACGTTGCTCGCAGTCACTGTTTCTCCCCGAGGATCAAAGTCATGGTCCCGCCGCGCGCTCGACCTCTTCATTGAGCAGTATCGGGCCAAGTTCCCCGAGGCCCGCGTTCTCTACCGCGATACGTACGAAATTCCCCACCTGAGCTTCGAGGGCGTGCGGGCCGGGCGCAAAGCACCCGACGTTCACTCGCCAGAGGAGCAGGAGGCGATGAAACTCCAAGACGAGCTCGTCGACGAATTAGTTCACGCCACCCACGTAGTGATCGCCTCGCCGATGTACAACTGGAGTGCCCCTTCGGCCCTCAAGGCCTGGGTCGACCAGATCGTTAATCTCCGGACCAACTTCACTACCCCCGCGGTACTCGAGGCGACCGACGTCTCAATCATCATCTCCAGCGGCGGTATGTACGCCGAAGGGGACAACGCCCACCTCGACTCCTTCCGCCCCTGGATCAAGAACCTCTTTATGCGCTTTGGCCACACGGACGTCCATTTCATCAACGTGGAGCCCACCGGACCGATGGATCAGGGCGGCCTCGACGAGAACGACCCCGCCAGCGCGTGGACCAAGGCCCAGGCCCAGATTGCCGAGCGAATCGCGATTCTGCATCAGTAATTACCGGCCTTAAGAATCGGTAGAGTACAAAGTGCGGCCAGAGTCCTCTGGCCAACTCTCTGAGGGGGAAGTTATGCAGGTCAAGGCATCAGTTCTTATGGGTCTAAATGAGCCCTGGACGACCGAGATCATCGAAATCGATGAGCCGAAGTCCAATGAAGTAAAGGTCAAGATGGCCTTTTCGGGTATGTGTCACTCCGATGAGCACCTGCGCACCGGTGACATTTCCCAGGACCCCCAAGTCCTCGAATTCCTCTCGGGCCGTAACACCATGTTCCCCATCATCGGTGGACACGAAGGTTCCGGCATCGTTGAGTCCGTGGGACCAAACGTCACGGGCCTCAAGGCCGGCGACCACGTCGCCGTCTCCTTCGTCCCTTCCTGTGGCAAGTGTGAGTACTGCGCCTCCGGTCGTCAGTACATCTGTGACCTTGGTGCTTCCACCTTGGCCGGTCCGATGATCTCCGACGGCACCTGGCGCCACACGCTCAACGGCGAGAACCTCAACCGCATGGCCCAGCTCGGAACCTTCTCTGAGTACATCGTCGTGCACGAGGCTTCGTTGGTTCGCATCGAGCCTTGGTACGACCTCCGCGCCGCCGCGTTGATCTCCTGTGGTATCTCGACCGGCTTCGGCTCGGCCGTCAACCGCGGCAACGTACGTCCCGGTGACGTCGTCGCCGTGATCGGTTGTGGTGGTGTCGGTTCCGGCGCCATCCAGGGTGCCGTGCACGCCGGTGCTCGCGCCGTTATCGCTATCGACCTCGTGCCATCCAAGATTGAGCGCGCCAAGCAGATTGGTGCCACCCACGGTGCCAGCTCGGCTCTCGAAGCGGCCTTCAGCTTCATGGGCGAGTTGACCTCCGGTAAGAACTGTGACGTCGTGATCTTGACGCCCGGCGTCTTGACCGGTGAGTTGATTGAAGAGGCCCGTTCGATTACGGCCAAGGGCGGCACCATCGTGGCCACCGCCATTGCTCCGTACCACCAGAACGACGTCAAGCTCAACCTGTTCGGACTCTCGATGTTCAACCAGGAGCTCAAGGGCACCGTCTTTGGCTCCGAGAGCCCCCGCGTGCAGATTCCCCGCTTGCTCAAGCTTCACAGCGAAGGCAAGTTGATGATCGACGAACTGGTTACCACTGAGTACTCGTTGGACGAAGTCCAGCAGGGTTACCAAGACATGTACTCCGGTAAGAACGTCCGAGGCGTCGTTCGCTTCGACTAGTTCGAATCTTCCGAGGCCCCCTCGATCTGGCTACCGCTGGGTTGAGGGGGTTTCGTTTTTCTTGAGCAGTGCCTGGAGCCCACCGGTGGCAAAGGTGATGGTCGGCTTGACGGCGCGCCACGAGCGAGCCTCCCAGGCGCCACGCCACACGCCGGTGGCGTAGGCCAGGTCGTCAACGAGCGCGACCGGTGCGTCGACGAGGACGTGACGCTTGGCGCTGCGTACCTTCCACACCGTGCCGGCCAGTAGAAGAACTCCCGAGACCGAACGGGTCCGCTTCGAGAGCAAGCCCACAATCAGCAAGGGGGAGTAGGAGCGAACGATGGCTTGCGCCAAGGGGCCACCCGACGTCGCGATGCCCTTGGTGACGACCCGCTGGGCCACTTCGTCACGGTCTTCCAGGGATTCGGGAAGTTTGTCTTTCAACCCCCGGGTGGCAATCGCCACCGTCGAGGCCGTCCACTTGGGTTGTCGGAGCAACAGCGTCAACCAACTGGCCAGAGTCCACGCATCGACCCGGAGGGGAGAGAGTTCGTTGGGGTGACGCTCGGCGAGAGTCGCTGCGCTGCGACCGTAGCCGTGGCGTTGACGCAACCACTTGCGGGTATCAGGTCGGGAACGGTGGTGCTGCACCACGTCGGGCCGGTATTCGACGAGCCAGCCACGTTGAGTCAGACGCCAAATGAAGTCAACGTCCTCACCGGTGCGGAGCGACTCGTCAAACCCTTCACCAAAGGCCGAGAGGCGAACGACGAGTGATGCCGTGGGCACGTAGGAGACTCGGGCGCGCGGAACGACGAGGCCGCCGGCCGGACCGAGGTCGAGCGGACCGTGACGTGATTCGTACTTACCCAAGACACCTGCACCATCGGATCCCATGATGCGTGGGGCCACCGCCGCCACCAAAGGATCGCGGAACGCGCCACTGAGCCGATCCCATTCACTGCGACAGTTCGAACTCTCGACATCGGAGTCGAGAAACCAGACGTAGGGGGTTGTTGCAAGACCGGCCCCGTGATTGCGAGCGGCGGCCGGTCCCTGATTGGAGGGGAGGCGTACGTAGGAGGCACCGTTGGTGTCAACCAGTAAACGAAGCTCATTGCCTCGTGGTGAACAGTCGTCAATAACAATGACGGCGACGCCTCGAAGACGGGGTAGCAGGGACTGCAGTCCCGCCAGATCGTTAAAGACGGGAAAAACAATGGTGACGTCGGCGAGCGGTAGGGGTTCGGTGTCGACCAGTCGAAGTATTCCCTGCTGGCGAAGGGACCGGGCCAATCGTTGATTTTCGGGCGTCACGGGCGCACCGTCTTGCCAGGACCGTAGTGCTCGGATGGCGCCGCTATTGAGGCGCAGGAGGCGCCAGGGGTGGCCACCGGTGATGACTTGGTCGCCAATAAATTCGACAGAATCGTCGACGCGAACGTGCTGTCCCACGGGAATTGGCACCTCAGCGGGACTCGAAGCGGCGGGAATCAGTGGGGCCACCTAGGCAGTCTCTCACGGCAATGTCACGTTGGTCGGAAAAAACGGGCAGAATAGAAGGAGAACCAGGAGTATCGATGAACCCCGAAGAGAACACCACCACTGAAGAAGAGACGACCACCGAAGAGTTGCTCGTCGAGGAAGTCTCCATCGACGGACTCTGCGGGGTCTACTAAACAGTGTCCCTCACGGGCACTCTCACCTTTGATTCAACCGCACCGTGGCAGATGAGTCGCCACGTGTCACTGCGTGATGAGTCCTTTGGCGCACTGGCGTACCACCACGTCAATCGCCGCCTGGTCTTCTTAAAGAGCAAGCCCCTCGTGGCCATTGTTCGTGACCTCGTAAATTTCCCAACCGCTCGCGAAGCGATCGCTGCCCACGTGGATGAGGCTGAAGTAGCCCGCTACGAGACGGCGCTTTCTTCGCTCGTACCATCGGACATCATTAATGGGCGCTAACAGTTCACTCCGCGATCGCTTCGAAAGCGGTCTGGCCGCACCAATCTGCCTGACGTGGGAATTGACCTACGCCTGCAACTTGGCCTGCACCCACTGCCTCTCCTCATCGGGTCGCCGCGACCCCAACGAGCTCTCGACGACTGAGGCGATGGCCCTCATTGACGAGATCGCCGCCATGCAGATCTTCTACATCAACATCGGTGGTGGTGAGCCGATGATTCGTGCCGACTTCTTCGACATCATCGAACACGCCATCAGTCGTCACGTCGGTGTGAAGTTCTCCACCAACGGTTCACGCATTACGCCCGAAGCGGCCCAACGTCTCGCCGCGATGGACTATCTCGATATTCAGATCTCGATCGACGGAGTCGACGCCGAGACCAACGACGCACTGCGCGGCGAAGGCTCCTACGACGCGGCCCGCCGCGCCATGGACAATCTTCGTGACGCCAACTTCGGTCCCTTCAAGATTTCTGTTGTTATGACCCGTCACAACATCTCTCAACTCGACGCCTACGAGGCTCTGGCTAAGGAGTACGGCGCCGAACTTCGTCTGACCAGACTGCGTCCATCGGGTCGTGGCGTGGACGTCTGGGACGACCTGCACCCCACGCGCGAACAGAACCGCGAGCTCTACCAGTGGCTGCTCGATCGCCCCAACGTCTTGACGGGCGACTCCTTCTTTCACCTCTCGGCTCTCGGTGAACCACTGGACGGACTGAACCTCTGTGGTGCCGGTCGCGTGGTCTGCCTCATTGACCCCGTGGGCAACGTCTACGCCTGCCCCTTCGTGATCCACGACCAGTTCCTGGCGGGCAACGTGAAGGAAAAGGGCTTTAACGAGGTGTGGACCAACAGTGATCTCTTCACGTCGCTGCGCGAACCCGCCAACCCCGGGGCCTGTTCGGCCTGTGGTTCCTACGACGCCTGTCGTGGTGGTTGCATGGCCGCGAAGTTTTTCACCGGCTTAGAACTTACCGACCCCGACCCCGAGTGCGTCTTTGGTCACGGTGAAACGGCCCTCGAAGCCAAGCGTCTCGAGATTCGCCCCAAGCCCTCACCAGATCACTCGCGTCGCACTCCGGTGCGTATCGGCAGCAAATGACCCTGCCCCCACTGCCGTATCGGACGTGGGTGGAACAGGCCGAACGACCAGATCGAATTCTCGTCATCCCGCTGGGATCGTTTGAACAGCACGGTCCCCATCTCCCGATGGCCACCGACACGATTATCGCCACCACGGTGGCGAACGACGCCGCGCTGGAAGTCGAGTGTGACGTCGCGCCCGCCCTGCCCTTTGGGGCCAGTGGTGAACACCAGGGCTTCGCCGGATTGCTATCTATCGGCACCTCGGTGACGCACGACGTCATTATCGAACTACTGCGCAGTGCCCGCTTCACCTGGAAGGGTGTCGTACTAGTGAGTGGCCACGGGGGCAACGTCCACGCCCTGCAGGACGCCCTGGCTCTGGCCCGCTTCGAGGGATCGACGGTGCATCTCTGGCTGCCTCGTGACCCGAACGGTGACGCCCACGCCGGCAAGAGCGAGACCTCCTTCATGATGACGTTGCAGGACAACCACATCCGCCCGATTGAGGTGCCGGCCGTGGAACTGGAAAGTACGGAATTGGCACAAGTCTGGCGAGAGGGAATAATGGGGGTGTCATCCAGTGGCGTCCTCGGAACTCCGGGGGCCGCCACTGCCGAGTACGGGTGGGAGCTTCGACGTCGCTGGTGTAGCGAGATCGTTGAACTCATCCAGTCAATCCAGGGAGAGTCATGAACCGAGTTGCCATTGTTACCGGTGCCGCTCGCGGTATCGGTGCGGCCACCGTTGACGCTCTGGTGAACGAGGGCTTTCGCGTCGTGGCCGTTGATCGCTGTCGTGACATCGCCGACATTCCCTACGCTCTCGCCACGCCCGCTGACCTCGACGCCGTCGTGGCTCGTCACGGCGATGCCGTACTGGGTCTCGTGGGCGATGCCCGCAGCGCGGCCGACATGGAACTGGCCGTCGACACCGCCGTTCGTCACTTTGGCCGTCTCGACGCCGTCGTGGCCGCCGCCGGTGTGGTTGGTGGGGGGAGCCCCACTCTGGGAGATGACCGACGCCGCCTTTGACGCCGTGATGAGTGTGAATCTCTTAGGCACCCGTCGACTGATCGACGCCGCGGTGCCCACGTTGCTCGCCAACGGTGGGTACGGCCGCATCGTGGCGGTGGCTTCATCCGCCGGCCAGCTCGGTCTTCGTCACCTCGCGGCCTACTCGGCCGCCAAGCACGCCGTCGTGGGACTTATCCGTGGGGTCGCCATGGACCTCGCCGAAACCAACGTCACCGCGAACGCCGTGAGTCCCGGATCGACGCGCACCGCGATGCTCGATGCCTCCGCCGTTCTCTACGGCCTGCCTTCCGCCGAATCGTTCGGTGAACAACAGCCCATGGGTCGACTCTTAGAGCCCAGCGAGCAGGCGGCCATGATTGCCTGGCTCTGCTCGCCACACTCGTCAGCAATCACGGGTGCGAATCTTGCCGTTGACGGCGGAATGACCGTTAACTAATTCGGCGGCAGTGCCGTAGCGGCACGCCAGAGTGCGGTGTAGTTCTTGAAGGTGATTTCCTCATTGACGTAGCCCGCGTTCAGTAGTTCGGCGTGATAGGCCGGCAGGTTATGCCAGGGGACACCCATGTCAACGTGGTGGGCCAGATGCCAGCCGGTATTGAACGGCACCAACCACGTGCGGGCCAACAGTGACTGCTTCACGTTGTGGGTGGTCAGGCGACGGTCATCACTCCGCGACATGCCCCCGTGTTCGGCAATGGCCCGCAGTCGATTGAGGACGCGCCACTGGGTCATCCAGGGGAGCCACCAAAAGACGAGGTAGCTCCACCACCGTCCGGTGACAAGGGCGAGGCCGACGGCCATGACGAGTTGAGTGCCAAGGATGGCTGAGGCCAATGGTCGACTGGCCCGTTTGGTAAGAGCCTTGAGCAGAACGACGAAGTTCTTCCAGCCGGAAATGCCGACGGCGTCACGGAGGAGTCGACGGCGTAGATCACGTGGCTCGCAGGGATAGCCCCGGTAGAAGGCGATGTCGGGTTCGTCGGGACCGAACTCTTCGCGGTGATGCGCAAAGTGACTGCGTCGGTAGAGGCCGATAGGCACGAAGGCGGGGTAGGCGATGAGCCACTTACCGATCCAGTCGTTCGCCCACTTCTTGCGGAAGAGCAACTTGTGGGCCGCTTCGTGCATCAAGATGGCGAATCGCACGTGAATCGGTCCCATGAACATGAAACAGGCGACGCCAACTAGCCAGCCGCCGTGGGTGCCGAGGTAGGCGAGACCGAGCAGCCAGGCCCAGGCCAGCGTGACGGCTCGGACGTTGCGCCACGTGGAAATCCGTCGAAATTCCGCACGTAGTTCGGGGATGGCCACGCCGTTCACGAGGAGTCGCTCGCTCGGGAGAACCTCAGTCAGATCTTCGATTTGCGGAACGAGCGTGGTCAGCACACCGCCATCGTAGGACCCTCTGGCGGACCCCCGTCACCCGTAATGCGAGGTGTATGGTGAAGACACCTCGCGGGAGCGAAGTCGGTGAGATTCCGACGCTGTCCCGCAACTGTGTGAACGAAGCAATTCGTTCGAGTCAGGTCGCCTGTCGCGAGGTTGTTGTGACAAAGCTCTCGAGGCAAGAGCGGTCGCGCGGACAGCGTTCCGTCGGTCAATTCCCCTCGACCGAAAGGAATGAAAATGAAACTGTCCCTCCGAACCGCCACCGTAGTGGCCCTACTCGGCACTTCACTCACGTTTGCTGCCACGGCCGGTGCTGCCACGGCCAAGCCGTCGTGCGTTGTATCGATGTCGCCCACCGCGACTGAGACGCTGTACGCCATTGGTGCCGCGAGTCAGGTGAAAGCCGTGGACCGTGATTCGAACTATCCGGTCGGCAAGTTGCCGAAGACGCGCATCGACGCCCTCAATCCCAGCGTGGAAGCCGTCTCGGGCGTCTGTCCCAAGGTGAAGGGCAAGACGGTGAAGCCGGACCTGGTCGTTATTTCCTATGACGCCAACAACATCAAGGCCAATCTGACGGCCCTGGGTATCACGGTGGTGGAACAAGACGCCGCCGTTTCTCTCGCCGACGCGCAGGCGCAAATCCGCCAGCTCGGGACGTTGACGGGCCACGCCGCTACCGCCAATCACGTGGCGATTGCGCTCGGGAAGCACGTCAATGCGGCTGTCGCATCCGTTAAGGCCGCAGCTTCACGGTTGAAGGTGCGCGCGTCGACAATCTCGATCTACTACGAACTCGACCCCACCCTCTACTCCATCACCTCTGACACCTTCGTCGGGGCTCTGCTGCACCAGATGGGTGTGACCAACATCGCCGACGCGGTGGCCCAGCAGAGTGACTACGGCTACCCCCAGCTGAGTCGCGAGTACGTGATCAGCGCGAGTCCGAAAGTGATCTTTCTCGCCGACACCAAGTGCTGCTCCATCAAGGCCAGCACCGTGGCCGCCCGAACCGGCTTTGCTTCGGTCGCGGCCGTGAAGTATCGCCACGTGATCGCTCTCGATGATGACGTCGCGTCCCGTTGGGGACCACGCCTCGGCCTCTTGACCGATCAATTGGCCCAGGCCATCATCAGCGCCTTGTCGCAGAAGCGTTGGACCAACTAGTCCATGAAGAGTTCCTCGACCCGCTCTCGAATCCTCACGGTGACCGCGCTGGGCTTTGTCGCCCTGCTCGGGGCCATGGTGGTCGGGGTCGGGGTCGGCCCTCTTTCTATGTCGTGGGGTCACATCATTGGTGACGTCGCCTCGCATCTCGGTCTCGGCCACTCAACGTTGGATTCACTGCAGTCCACGGTGCTCTGGCAGCTCCGCGCCCCTCGTTTGGTCTTGGGCCTGTTGGCCGGAGCGATGTTGGCGGTGGCCGGCGGCACGTACCAAGGTGTGTTTCGAAATCCCTTGGCCGATCCCTATCTCCTCGGCGTGGCGGCCGGAGCTGGTCTCGGCGCGACCGTGGCCATTGTGCAGATCGGTGACGGACTCTCCACGCCGGCCTGGACGCCGTGGTTGGCCTTCGCCGGCGCCCTCATTGCCGTCAGCTTGACGTGGGCCGTGGGTGGTCGGGGAACGAGTGCCAGTTTGGTGCTCGCGGGAGTCGCGATCTCATCCCTCTTAACCAGCGCGCAGACCTTCGTGCAACAGTCCTCGCACAGTTCAATTGCCCGGGTCTACATCTGGCTCCTGGGCTCACTGGGTGGTGCCTCGTGGCACAGCGTTTGGATGACCTTGCCCTATGTGGTCGTTTGCATCATTATCTGCGTGGCCTCGGCCGGGGCTCTGGACGTCATGAGTGTTGGCGACGTTGAATCACGCAGTCTCGGACTGCCCGTGGAGCGGGTTCGTTTGGTCGTTGTGGCGGCGGCCTCCCTTGGCACGGCGGCCGTAGTTTCCTCCGTTGGTCTCATTGGGTTCGTCGGCATCATCGTGCCCCACTTCGTGCGACTGCTCGTGGGTTCGAGCTATCGCCACATCCTGCCGCTCTCGGCGCTCATTGGCGCCACGTTCTTAGTCCTCACCGACACCGTGGCGCGCACGGTCGTCTCACCTTCGGAACTTCCGCTTGGCGTTATCACCGCCCTCATTGGCGCACCGATGTTCGTCCTGTTACTGCGAGCGCGGCGGGAGTCACTCTCGTGAGCGCCGTCGAAGTACGCCACGTCAGCGTGGATATCGGCGAGGCCCAATTGGTTCGTGACGTCTCGCTGGAGTTTGCGGCGGGGCAGTGGCACACCATTGTGGGTCCCAACGGTGCCGGTAAGACGACTCTCGTTGAAACCATCGCCGGTGTCCGCCAGCCCACCCGTGGCACCGTCGAGGTTTCGGGGACGTCCATTCACACGGCCAATGAACGGCTGCGTGCGCAGACGGTGGCCTTCGTGCCCCAGCACCCCATCGTGCCGGCCGGCATGAAGGTTCGTGACTACGTGGGTCTCGGTCGCACGGCCTACCGCTCCCTCCTCCGGGGTCCGTCGACGCGCGATCACGAAATCGTCAGCGAAGTGCTGAACCGGCTCGATATTGAACGTTTTGCCGACCGCGACGTGGCGACGCTCTCCGGTGGCGAGCGCCAACGCATGGTCTTAGCTCGGGCCCTGGCCCAACACACCATGGTCGTGGTGCTCGATGAACCAATCACCGGTCTGGACATTCGCCACCAGGTTGATCTCCTCGAAGTACTCCGCCGCGAAGTGGAGGATTGTGGCCTCACGGTGATTGCCACGCTGCACGATCTCACCCTCGCCGCACAGTTCGCCGACCGGTTAGTACTCCTCGCCGACGGCCAGGTACGGGCCGACGGCACGCCGCACGACGTGCTGCGCAGCGCGGAGTTGGCCGATAGTTATGGCGTGGCCCTCCAGGTCGTCACCGTTGATGGGAGTGATGTGGTGGTGCCGGTAACGGCGACACAGCAAGGAATCGTTCCGACTTTCTCGTAGGCTGGAGAAAAGAATGGAAGGAATCCCGTGCGCCGCACCAAGATTGTCGCCACAGTTGGCCCCGCATCAGAGTCTGACGAGGTCATCCAGGCCCTCGTAGCGGCCGGCGTCGATGTCCTGCGCTTGAGTTTCGCCCACGGCGACCTTCCTTCCTGTATCGATCGTCTCCGTCGGGTCCGGGCCTTGGCCCCCGATTTGGCCATCATGGTGGACATCCCCGGGCCGAAGATTCGCGCCGGTTCATTCGGCACGTCGCCCGTGACCTTGGAGCTCGGCAGTTCGTTGGTCCTCGAAGAGGGTTTCGGGGAAACCTCAACGGCTAGCCGCATCGTGGTCGAGCGCGACGACGTTATTAACAAGCTGTCCGTCGGCGACCACGTCCACATCGGTGACGGTGGCACGTCGCTGGAAATCACTCAGGCCGGAACCGTAGCCACGGCCGTCGTCATTTCCGGTGGCGCGGTGATGGGCAAGCCCGGACTCTCCCTGCCGAGCTCCTTGATGCACGATCAACTTCCCACAGCCGATGACCGCGAGCGCATTGAGGCCCTCCGTTCCGAAAAGTTTGAAATCCTCGCCGTCTCCTTTGTTCGATCACGAGCCGACGTGGCCGCGGTGCGCGATGCCCTGCAGCGTGACGACGTGATGATTATGTCCAAGATCGAAACGGCTGAAGCTGTCGAGGCCTTGATTGAAATCGTTGAAGAGTCCGACGCCCTGATGGTGGCCCGTGGTGACCTCGGTGTGCGCATGCCTATTGAAGACGTGCCCCACCTGCAGAAGCGCATCGTCAAGGAGGGCATCCGTTTCGCCCGTCCCGTCGTCGTGGCCACCCAGATGCTCGAGTCGATGACTCACGCCCAGGTGCCGACACGGGCCGAAGTAACCGACGTCGCCAACGCCGTGCTCGACGGGGCCAGCGCCGTGATGTTGAGCGCCGAGACGGCCATTGGTAATGATCCCGTCGCCGTTGTAACAACCATGGACCGCATCATCCTGCGGGCCGAGGCGAGCTTTGATTACCAGAAGTGGGGATCGTCACTCGGTGTTCAAGAGGTGTCGGGCACCCGCAGCGAAGCAATTCGCATTACGGCCGCGATAACCGGCGCCGCGTGGCGTGCCGCCATGGAAGAAGAGGCCGCCGCGATCATTGCCTGCACTCGCTCGGGTATGACGGCGCGAGCCATCTCTCGTTTCCGCCCTCCCATGCCGATCTTGGCCATTACCCCGAGCCACTTCACGGCCCGACAGCTGAAGTCGAGTTGGGGAGTGAACGACGTTCTCGTCTCCTCGTCAACGGATATCGACGACCTGGTCCACCAGGGCATCGAGCACCTTCGGGCCGACGGCACCGTGCAGTCCGGTGACTACGTCGTCGTGATGGCCGGCTCGGATGACGGTGGGCTGTCGACCACCGACACCGTCCGGATGGTCGCCGTTAAGTAGATATTTCTTCGGTTAATTCAATTTAATCCCGAATTTACCGTGAATTCGGCGAGACAATCCCCGTAAATTTGCTCCTCCTTGGCTAGTTTCGTGACTAGTTCGCAACGCGCGAACTGCGACTTATCAACGAAACCTGCGGGGGAAACATATGTCTAACATTGAAATTCGCGATGGCGAATACGGCGAGAAGCTTCTCACCGTAGAGCCTGGCGGAGTAGAAGCTATTCCTGAGGCGGACCGCCACGGCAAGCCGTGGAACCTGTTCGCAGTATGGACCAGTCCAAACCTGGAGTTCGCCACGATTTACGTGGGTGCCCTCGGTGTCTTCTTCGGCTTGAGTTTTACCCAAGCCGTCCTTGGCGCGATCCTCGGTAACGCTCTGGGCGCCCTTGGTTCATACTTCTTGACCCAAGACGGTCCGAAGTATGGCGTGCCACAGATGGTCGTCAGCCGTTCGGCCTTCGGTAAGGTCGGCAACATTTTGCCTTCCATCGCCAACGCCGGTGCCGCTGGAATCGGTTGGTTCGCAGTGAACTCCGTATCGGGTGCATTCGCGCTCGCAACGTTGACTCACTGGAGCAACTTGGTCTGCCTCTCGATTGTTGCAATCGTTCAGGTGGCTATTGCCTTCATCGGACACAACTTGGTTCAAACGGTTGAGAAGTACCTCATGCCGTACCTCGTCGTTGTCTTCGGCATTTCGGCGATCATCGTCTTCACCAAGCCTTCCGTGGCGTCTGCTGAAAGCTGGCACCTCCCTGGGGCGTTCTTCCTTTACGTCGGTGCCGTTTACGGTTACTCGGCTGGTTGGAATCCCTTCTCCTCGGACTACAGCCGTTACATGCCGTCGAACACCGACACCAAGGCTGCAGGTCGGTACGCCGCTCTCGGTCTTCTCGTCGCTCCTACGATTCTCGAAGTCGTCGGCATCGCCGCGGTAAACGCTGGAATGCACTCCTACGGTGCCAACAGCAACCCCGTCGGTGACTTCACGAACTTCCTGCCAGGTTGGTTGGGCAAGCTCGTGTTGCTGGGCATCGTGATTGGTTCCATCTGCGCCAACGTCCTGAACGTCTACTCGGGTTCAATGTCGTTCTTGGCTATGGGTATCAAGCTCAAGTCACAGCACCTCCGTGCCATCACCGCCGTCGTTTTTGGTATCGGTGGCTTCGCTTTGGCGCACTGGGCAATGGGCAACCCTGCGAACAACTTGGAGAACTTCCTCCTCGTGATGTCGTACTGGATTGGGCCGTGGCTTGGCGTTATTGCCGCTGACAAGTTGATCCGTCGTGGTCGTTCCGTGAAGCACTTGCTCTTCGTGAGTCGTGAGAACTTCGCCGGACCTTTGGCTTTCGTAGTCAGCGTTACTGTTTCGATGTACTACTTCTCTAACCAGACTTGGTATACCGGCGCGTACGTCAAGACGCACCCCCACATCGGTGACATCGGCTTTGCCGTTGGCTTCGTAGTGGCGTTCGTTATTTACTACCTGCTCTTCCCAGTCGGCGCGCGCCACGAGCGTGCAAGCCAGGCTGCAGTAGAGGCTCAGCAGTAAGTACTGCATTTAAAAACGCCCGGGCACCACGGTGCCCGGGCGTTTTGCAATTCTGGGGAGTGAAGCACACAGGGACGCAGCATGTTTCTGAAATCTCGGTAATAATTTTCTTTGTGAGCACTTTGTCTATTACAGAAGCCCGAGCACGGCTTTCTACGCTGGTTAATGCAGCGAATTCAACGCACGAGCGATTCGAGATCACCGATGACGGTCGTCGCGTTGCAGTGTTACTGGGTGTTGACGATTACGACTCCCTGATTGCAACGTTGGATGTCCTATCGGATCCACGGGCACTTTCGGATCACCGTGTCGGTGCCGAACAAGCAATGCGTGGCGACGTCTTGGAGTTAGAGAGCCTTCATAACTTGATGCGCGAGGCCGGTCGAGCCGTTGGACCTTGCTAATCACGTCGACTGAGTTGCCAATTGGCACTTCGCCTATCGACCAAAAGTTCCGGCATTGAGGCGGCGGGGCACCTCGGCCCAAAGGTGCGGGTGGAGGGATTCGAACCCCCGACACCTGGTTCCGGAAACCAGTGCTCTATCCCCTGAGCTACACCCGCTAGGGATACATCAGCGTAGTTGGCGATTGGTCATCATTTGAAAGTGCAACTCTCCTAGGCTCGACCCATGGCCGAATCCATTCATCTCGACCTCTTTCCCGAGGGAACCCAACTGCTCGAGGATGACATTGTCGTGGGCGGGGTCTCTCTCCGGTCGATTGCTGAAACCTACGGCACCCCTGTTTTTGTCTACGACGAGACGGCCCTTCGGGATCGTGCTCGTGAGGCTGCCAAGAATTTCGACGACGGGACGGCCTTTGCCTCGAAGTCCTTTCTCTGTGGAGCGATGGCCAAACTGGCACACGAAGAAGGCCTCTGTATCGATGTAGCGACGGCCGGAGAGCTGGACATTGTGCTGCGCGCTGGCGTGCCGGCGTCACGCATCATTCTCCACGGCAACAACAAGTCCGAGGTCGAACTGGCCCGAGCGATTGAATCTGGAGTACGACGCATTGTCGTGGACAGTTTTGATGAGATGGAGCGTTTGGCCTCGATGGTGCCGGCCGACGGTGACGTGGCCTGCATGATTCGCGTCACGCCCGGGATTGAGGCGCACACGCACGAGTTCGTGAAGACCGGTCAAGAGGACACCAAGTTTGGGTTCTCTCTCTCGAGTGGTGACGCCCAGCGGGCCATCGATGCCCTCCGTGCGATTCCTGGCGTGACCTTCGTGGGTCTGCACACGCACATCGGTTCGCAGATCTACGACTTCGCCGCCTTTGGTGAAACAGTGCGCGTCTTGGCGCCGCTCGTCGCGGCCAACGGCGTGCGGGAGTTGTGCGTCGGCGGGGGATTGGGCGTGGCCTACGTGGCCGGCGAGCCCACCATCACGATCACCGAGTGGGCCAAGGCCGTTCGCGAGGCCGTTCGCGAGGCCGGCATGGATATTGATCTACTGACAACGGAACCGGGCCGTTCGATTGTGGCCCGCGCCGGAATGACTATCTATTCCGTCGGAACGCGCAAAGTCGCGGCCGGCCGCAACTATCTGGCGGTGGACGGTGGCATGAGCGACAACCCCCGCCCCGTGCTTTACGGCTCGGGCTACGAGGCCGTCATGGTGAATAAGCCCCTCGCCGAGCGTGACGGAACCTTTCGAATTGTCGGTAAACACTGTGAAACCGGGGACTTTCTCATTGACGCGGCCGCCCTGCCGGAGTCGATTGCGCCTGGGGATTTGATCGTGACCCCCGTCACCGGCGCCTACGGCTACTCAATGGCCTCGAACTACAACCGCGTTCCCCGCCCGCCGGTCGTCTTTGTCTCGAACGGCACCGCCCGACTGGTCTTACGCCGTGAAACCCTCGATGATTTGGTGCGCCTCGAGGTTTAATTGTCGTCTCAGAGATTTTGAGGGGCCTTCAATCAATTAGCCTTTACCTATGGAACGGGTAGTAGTGCGCGTTGGCGTCATTGGTGCAGGCAACGTGGGCTCCGCGTTGGTGGCCATGCTGCTCGACGAATCCCGTTTCCCCGCCCTTATCGAGGCCGTGGGGGCACCTTTGCGCTTGGTCGCGGTGGCCGTGCGTGACACCAATAAGCCGCACCCCGGAGTACCCAGCGAACTCCTTACTTCTGACGCCCTCAGTGTCGCCACCCGGGACGATGTCGATCTGCTCGTGGAACTGGCTGGTGGCGTCGACGACGCCTACCGCTACGTCCGCGCCGCCCTCGAATCAGGCAAGAGTGTCGTCACCGCCAACAAGGCGTTGATTGCCGCCAAGGGCACGGAGCTCGAAGCGATCGCCCGGGCCAAGAACGTTGACTTGATTTTTGAAGCGGCCGTCGGTGGTGGTATTCCCATCCTGCGTGCGCTGCGCACATCGTTAGTGGGCGAAAAGATCCAACGCGTCATGGGCATCGTGAACGGCACCACTAACTTCATTCTCTCGGCCATGACGAGTGAAGGCGCTCAGTACGGCGACGTGTTGGCCGAAGCCCAGCGACTCGGATACGCCGAAGCGGACCCCACGGCCGATGTCGAAGGCTTTGACGCCGCGGCCAAGGTCACCATTCTTTCGTCACTCAGTTTTGGAACCTCGCTCGAAGGCGCCGCTATTGCCCGCGAGGGTATTTCGAAGATCACCGCCGATGACGTGGCCTTCGCCAAGCGCCACCACTTCGTTATCAAACTGGTCGGCGTGGCCGAGCGCGTTGGGGATCACGGCATCTCGATGCGCGTTCACCCCGCGATGCTGCCCGAATCTCACCCGCTTGCCTCCATCAACGGCGCCTTCAACGCCGTCTTCGTCGAGGGGGCCAAGGCCGGCCCACTCATGATGATGGGTCAGGGTGCTGGCGGTGACCCGACTGCCTCGGCCGTGCTGGGTGACATCTTGGAGAGTGGACGCAACTGCATGTTGGGTCGCCGTTCGGCCACCCCAGATGTGGAAACCAACCTCACGATGGTCTCGCAGTCTGAACTAAAGAGTTCCTTCTATCTCACGTTGGACGTTCTTGATCGTCCCGGAGTGTTGGCGGC